>CAZPIR010000376.1:0-4544 GCA_964586085.1 uncultured Anaerolineaceae bacterium
GACCTTCGCCGCCGCCGCAATCTTCGCCGCGTCTTCGGGCGTTGAGTGATAACTGGGAATATCCTGCGTCACTCGGGCGAGCATGGGAGAACCAGTCAAGCCGGCATTCTCATTCATCAACTGCACCATCGGTGCATTCAACGCTTCGTGGAAGAGAACATCCGCGCCGCGTGCATGTTCGAGCAAGGATTCCGAATACATCGTATCGCCACTGATCACCAACGAGCGACCTTTATAATCAAAACGATAGCCCACTGCTGGCACCACCGGACGATGATCCACTTTGAACGCCATAATTTTCACGCCATCCTGATCAAACACGACCGCAGACGCATTGGGTTCAGCAGATAGCGCAAACGGTTTGGCGATGCCGCCAGCTCCTGTCGGCGGCATCGTTTCAGGTCCATGGTGCGCCACGCGGTACCCGTCATCGAGTTGATAAGCAAGATTAAATCCTTGCACTATTTGCTCGACTCCCGTTGGACCAATCACCGCAACAGGTGTTTTATTTGAGCCACCCGCCCAGCGTTGCAATTCCATTTCACCCAAATCGGCGATGTGATCGGAATGAAAGTGAGTCAATAAAATCGCATCCGCTTTGCCGATGGGCAATTTCATCAACAACACATTCTTGGTACTGCCATCGCCCGCATCCACAATAAAAAAATGCGCGCCCGCGAGTACGGCAACACAAGGACCCGCCCGATTGATGTCGGGCATGGGCGCCCCCGTGCCGCACAGTCCAGCATACAAACCATCGTCGAACCTGATGTTCTTTTTGCCCATTGCCGATTGGACAATTTGTTGCATCACAGCATTCATGATCGGCTGATAGAACACAACTCCCACAATGGCGAGCAAAACCAGGACAAGAGCGACGGGCAGTAGATTGTGGCGGTTCAAGAACTTGTTCATGGGGCACTCTTTTTTTCCAAAAACGTCATCATCTGTTGAGCTACTTGAGCTCCATCGTTTTGATTTTGTCCTGTGACGAGATTGCCATCTATAACCACGTGGCTGGCAAAAATATCCAAGAAGGCGGATTCGCTTTCATACAAGGCACCCGCCTTGCGCAATTCGCGTTCAGGATGTTGCGGCGTAATCATGATCCCTAATTCTTGAACTTGTTTGTCGGTGACAGCAGTCATTCTTTTCCCCTTGACCAGAGGTTCGCCGCTGGAATCTTTGGCTTGCAAAAATCCAAGAGCGCCATGGCACACGGAACCCAGGATGATTTTGGCGCGGTATGCTTGGCTGATTTTTTCACCCAATACTGGAGAATATCCCAGGTCATACGCCGCGCCCCAACCGCCAGCCATAAACACAACATCGTACTTTGTAAAATCCAGGGTCGCAATGTTCAGTGAGTGTTTCACCTGATCCTGGAGTTGTCGATCCGCCAGAAACCGTCGATCCTCAGGCGTAACAACGGGCCAGCGCAGAGAAACCGGTTCAATGGGAATTTCGCCACCTTGAATGCTCGCCACATCTACTTGCATGTAAGCATCCAGGAATTGATAATAAGGCACGGTCAGTTCCGAGGCATATACCCCGGTTGCCTTGCCCGTCTCGCCTAACGTGTCGTGATTCGTGGCAATGATCAACGCCCGTTTCCCAGATAGATTAAAGCTTTTCCCTGGGTAAGGACGATGGAGCCCGAGTAGATTCAGCAATGATGGCAATGCCGCCACCAGCAATCCGACAACAATTACAACGCCGGCGATAAATCGGAACAATCGGTTGTGAATGATTGATTGCATCAGTCGGTTTCCCTTTCTGGGAATTTATCGTTTCACTGAACGGACAAATTGATTGATCGCATCCGCCACTTGCCCGGGTTGATCGAAATTATCAAAGTGACTGGCATTGGTAACCCATTGCAGTTGCACGTGCGGGCATTGCGTCGCCACATCCGCAAAAATGGATTTGGGCTGGGCGGGATCGCTGTCCGCTTGCAGTTGGAGAACCGGGAACGGAAAATTATTCTTGCAGATTTTCCCAATCGCGGTGTTCAAATCCCAGTTGCTCGTTTGAAAGTATCGGGGATTCATCGTCGCCACGCCAGGTCGCGAATACTCATAAACCAAATAATCGCGGTCTGCTTGCTTGAATACCGTTTTCATCCGGGCGGGATAGACAGTATCAATCAGCCAACCCGCATCCTGATACGCAAATGTGGCGATCCAACTATTTTGGAAAAAGAGCCATTGCGGTTTTTGCAGATACGCCGACAGAGGCGGGGTGCTTCCATCGCCTTGCATGATCAAATCCGCTTCCATCCGCACATAACCCAGGATGTGGTCGGGATGATCATTCACCATCACACTGCCGATGATCGTGCCCCAATCGTGTGAGACAACGTAAAACTGTTTGACGCCGAGACTGTCCATCAAATCTACGGTCTGGCTGGCAACATGATGCCAGTTGTAATTGCCGTCTTGCATGTCGGAACGACCATACCCTTTCATATCAATCGCGATCAACCGGTATTTGTGATCCACCAGCGGCAAGACATAACGCCACGAATACCAACCCTCGGGCAAGCCGTGCAGGAACAAGATCACCTGACCGTCGCGCGCGCCTTCGTCAACGTAATGCCACTGGATTCCATTCACCACGCGATCTTGATGATTGAATTGCGCGTCAATTGCATCGTGCGCGGATTGGGTCTGCGCGCGAAATTGGGCGTACTTTTCGTCGAGACTCTTGGCACGCATCGGCGCATAGACCCACACGAATCCTGCCAGCAAAACGACGGTTCCGATCAGCGCGATCCCAATGATTTTTATAATCCGCGACATACGTTTCCTTTCGATGGTTTGGACATTTGTCTACACTTGTGATTGACAAACGATTCAGCTTGATTTATTATACATAGTATAAATAACAAGTCAAGTTGAAATTGTTTTGGGCCAAGCGCAGGGAGGAGGAAGCAAATGGCACGCCCCAAGAAAACAGAAACACAGCTTGCAGAGATGCGCAAACGCATTCTCGACGCGGCGTACGAACTCTTGAAAGAACAAGGTCACCCAGGATTAACTTCGCGCGCCATTGCCGACCGCCTCGGCGTCGCGCACATGGGGCTGTACACCTATTTCCCGAACCAAGCCGCGATCCTGCACGCGCTCAGTGAGCGCGAATTTGGCAAGATTCAAACAAAACAGCAAAAGATCGAACAACTGGCAGAGAGCCAAAACATCGTGGACGTGATGCGAACGGCACTTGCGTTCTTTCCCCAATTCGAAAAAAAGAATCCTGATGTGTACCATTTGGCGTGGATGATTCCACTAACCGCGGTGGACAACATCACCCATGCACAGATGCGCGCGCAATCGAACGTCCAACATCTCGCTCGATTAATCGAGATTGGCATCAACCAAGGTGTTTTTGAAAAACGCGATCCCTGGCTTGCGGCGGCGGCTGTCTTTGGAATGATCAACACGCCGCTCATTTTGTTTCACAGCGGTCGCCTGGCAAGCGCGGCAATGCGCGACAAACTGGTAGCAGAAATGTTGGATGCGGCGATCAGATACTTGGCAAAGGACACATAGCATTGTCCTTGTGGCAAAGCAATTGACAAATTCCGCAATATTCTGCGCCTCGGAGAAAAGTTTACAACGGAGCCAGAATAATCGCGCTTTCCAAACTTTTGACAATCAATTTTTTCCTTATTTTGTCGTACCATCCGGACATGGTATACTGACTAAAGAGTTTCTCGAAAAGGTGATGCCAAACAAATGTTTCAAAAAGCAACCGTGATCGCAAATTCTAACATCGCATTCATCAAATACTGGGGCAATCGCGATGCACAATATCGCGTGCCGCTGAATAATTCGATCTCGATGAACCTGGATAGCGCGCAGACAACGACGACGGTAGAATTCGATGCGCTACTCAATCAAGATGAAATCGTGATTGGCGGAAATGTGGCACAAGGTTCAGCACGCGAGCGCGTGGTCGCACATCTCAATCGCGTGCGTACGCTTGCCAAGATCGAAACGCGCGCACGGGTCGCCTCGCAAAATAATTTTCCCACCGGCACCGGCATGGCATCCAGCGCGAGCGCGTTCGCCGCATTGTCCGTCGCCGCATCACAAGCGGCTGGGTTGAATCTGGATGAGCGCGCGCTTTCGATTCTTGCGCGGCAAGGGTCTGGGTCGGCATCGCGCTCGATCCCGGATGGTTTCGTCGAGTGGATGGCGGGCACGGAGAGCGCAAATTCGTACGCCGTCAGTTTATTGGCACACGATTACTGGGATTTGCGCGATGTGATTGCGATTGTGAGCACCGAAGAAAAAAAGGTGGGGTCGAGCGATGGGCACGGTTTGGCACAATCGAGTCATTTCATTGACGAGCGCGTGCGTGCTTTGCCGTTGCGATTGCAACGCGTTCGTCGCGCACTCTTTGCAAAAGACTTGGCGATGCTGGGTCCTGCTGTTGAAGAGGATGCCGTCGAACTGCACATGATCGCGATGACCTCGACGCCACCAATTTTTTATTGGTCGCCGGCGATGGTGCGCGTGATCGAAACGATGCGCCGTGCA
>CAZPIR010000377.1:0-4526 GCA_964586085.1 uncultured Anaerolineaceae bacterium
TGCCCAACCCTGGGATTGAGGATAGTAGATAACCATCGCTTCTTTGATCGTCCAAACGGTAGTCAAGATCTCGCGTGTCTCAACGCTGACCTTTTGCCATCCCGGCGCGGTGAAAAGAACGATTTCTCCGCCGTACTCGATCAGACCCAGGTGGCTGAAACCATAACTGCACATCGGACGTTCGGGAACGAGTACGAGCGATTTGACTCGACTCAGCGCCTCGTAAAGTGTATTTTGATTCATCGGGGGACCATTGGCTGGCCAGTGCATGGCGATGGCTGGATCGGTTGGAACAGCGATCGTATTCAGGCGGGGAATCCATTTGGTCAACGCGTTGACAATCCACCCCTCCCGATTTTGAAATCGGCAATAGCGCATCTGATGCGAATCGAACAACCATGCCACAGACTGTGTCTTTTCGAGCGCCGTCATCGCCGCCCAGTTCCAGCTAATCTGCTGATTGTGCTCCAGGTCACCCGGATCGAACTGAGCGACCATCACGCCGGCTGAATTATAATACGGCACGGCTTCCAGGTTTCCCAATGCACTATATTCAGGACGAGCTTCAAGCCCCGGAATCTCTGGAATTGGGGTTGGGAGCATGGTTGGCGAGGGCGATGGTTTGGGGCGTGGTGTGACCACGACCGGAAACGGCGTAGGGAACATGCTTGGCACAGGAGTCGGCACTGAGGCACAAGCCGTACATATCCCCACCAGGTTTAGCAAAAAGAGCACATACCATTGCTTCGAATTAAAGATCGAAATCATGTGTCTCATCTGGATATACCACCCAACTGGTATGTGCAAACGCGCCAAACGACATCACGCGTAATTGAACATACCAGGACCAAGGAACTGAACGGCAATGGTCAAATTCCAGATGGAATACCGGATACAATTGCCGAGCAAGAATGTGTGCCGAAAACCGACGGTGGATTATCACGCAAGAGGCTTGGACTAGCTTGCGCCACCGTTATTCAAGCACCTGGCTAATGACCAAGCCGCTTTTTCCTGATAAACCAGGCTAACCCTAGTCCCACTGGGACAGAAGAGAGCCACCAGAGCCAACTGGATTCAAGCGAGTTAGTCGGAATTGCTGGCGCATCATCCAAAGGCATGACTAGCGGGTAGCTTTCCGCCGACACGAGTGAAGCAACCATGCGCGGAGCTGGTTCACGCGCAGACACGGTTACACCCAATGTCTTGGCGTATCGCTCGGCAAGTTTTCGATAGTTCTCCGGATGACAGACGTAACAACTCGCGTACGTGTCTTCGAGTGGATGCCGGACTAAACCAACGTGTGCAAAATCTTTGTCTTGCGCGGTATCATTGCCACCATGACAATTCCAGCACGTGTTGCGGTGACCATATTCCGAGTGCCACTCGGTTGTGCCATTGACCGAATGTGTCTCTTGGTGGCACTTGACGCAGGTGGATTCGATGCTTTCGCATTGTGCGTTGGTCATCTGGGGCGCTGTTAGCCACAGCGTTACCAATACTAGAATCAACAGAGCGAGAACCAATATCGGAAATGTTCTAGACACGTGAACCTCCTTGTCCTTCCATCTTGTTTGCTCATGGTTGAAAGCGAAAAACGAGCGGGTCTCCAGCAGTTTAAACCTGGATTGTGGCACCGACGCCAGTCGGAATAAAATTCGGACCAAACGCCGTCTTGAATTGTTGTATCGCCGACGCGCCAGTGCAGTGACACGGCGCCACTCTCTGCACCCCCAGGTCTACCAATGCGGCAATCACGTCGGCGACCTCATTCGCATTCTTGTCTTTCAAGTGAAACCCACCCACGAGTAGGTTTACATTGCCTGTGGCTTTCACCTGTCGCACAATTTGAACAATCCCAGGATGGGCGCAACCGGTAATCACCGTCAACCCATTGGCTGTTTCGACCACGAGCGCTTGTTCGGCAATCGCTGTGCCCGTCACACCGCTCATTCGAACGTGACCGGTGATCCACATGGGGACGTTGCAAACGGGCACAAAATAATTGTGCGCGTTTACTTGGGCTCGAATTTCTTCAGCGACCGTGTGTGGCGCGTAGACGGTTTGGCACAGGGAATCATTCAAGAGCGCCTGCAAACCGCCGGCGTGATCGCGGTGATCATGAGAGAGCACGATGGCATCTAGGTGAGCCGGATCAAAACACAACGTTGCCATGTTCTTTCGTAGAGTCGCACCGTCGCCACCGGTATCAAACAAGATCACGGTTTTGTCTAGCGCAACGACACAGGCGAATCCCCATGCTGACTGGAGTCGCGTGTCGAAAGCATGATTATCGTAAACAATCGTCAAACGAACTTGCAGAATCTGGCTCATTTGATTCACTCACCGCATCATTTCAGACCATTTCTTTGCGGTTGCGCCTGTTTGATAGTGTGAGCAATACCGGCACGGATCATTGCCGCTACGATTTACGAACGCGGACTGGTTGCAAACGAACCGGGTTTGGCAAGCGGTGCTTGTGCCGCGATTCGGTCTGCCATTGCCTGGAATCCCTCTGCCGCATAATCCTCGATGCGCCCCGTATCACATAGTCGCGCGATCTCTGGATCAATCGGCAAGCGTCCCAGGAATTGAATTCCCATCCGCGTCGCCATTTCTTCGGCATGACTCGTGCCGAAAAGATCGTAGCGCTTGCCCGTGTCGGGACAAACAAAATAACTCATGTTCTCGACCAAGCCCAGGATTGGGATCTGCAAATTTTGCGCCATCTGCGCCGCCTTGCGTACCACCATACCCGCCAAATCTTGCGGCGACGTGACGAGCACGATCCCGCTCGAAGGCAACGATTGCATCACGGTCAGTGAGGCATCCGACGTGCCCGGTGGTAAATCCACGATCAAGTAATCGAGATTTTTCCACAGCACATCGCCCCAGAATTGCTGAATGACACCACTAATGATTGGTCCGCGCCAAATGACGGCTTGATCGTCGCTATCCAACAACAAATTGATGGACATGACCTTGATGCCAGTGCGGCTTTCCGGTGGTAACATGGCAACCAGGTTGGCGCCGGGACGCACCTGGGTCGCAAAGAACATTTTGGGGATGCTGGGTCCGGTAATGTCTGCATCCAACACGCCAACTTGATAACCGGCTCGGCGCAACGCAACCGCGAGCAATCCGCTGACAAGCGATTTGCCAACGCCGCCCTTTCCGCTTACTACAGCAATGACGTGGCGAATGTTATTGTACGGTTCGGCGGTACCCGGTTGCCGACCACCCAGACCCAGTTTTTGTTTTTCCTCGACGCTCATCTCGGCGAGTTCAACCTCTACCTTCTGGACGTTGCCCAGTGCAAGGACGGCTTGCTTGGCGTCGGCAACGATTTGCTCTTTCAATGGACAGGTGAGCGTGGTAAGTGCCAGTGTAAAGCGCACGCGACTGTCTTCCACCTGCACGTGGCGAACCATATTCAGTTCGACGAGGTTGCGCTTGAGTTCGGGATCCATTACTCCGCGCAATGCTTCAATGATTTGTTCGGTCTTGACCATGAGTTGTCTTTGCTCCAGTTATAAATTGTTCTAACGTCACGCAGGCCTAATGCAGTTTGTCAACGCGATCGATAATTTTTTCTTCGACGTAAGCCCGCGCGGCTTCGTCAATCGAAGCGAGGTCGGTCACCACCGGTTTGATTCCGCGCGTGCGCATACTTTCGTACGCGCCACGTCCCATGCCACCGCACAAGAGCACTTGGCAATCGGCAATAGCTTCCGCCATTTGCACGTGCCGGTTCTGTGATGCAGGGTCGAATCCGTGCGGCTGACCCGGCTGGGCTTGTTCGTGAGGTTCGTTGGCAAAATGGGCGTGACCGAGTTTGTCACGCATTTCGCGGTTAACGATTTGCCCATTCTCAATGGTCAAAACTATATAGTAGGGGGCACGTCCAAAATGTTGGCTGATCGTGTTTCCGTCGTCGGTGATTGCCGCAATTTTCATTTTCTCTCCTTCGCCAATACTGTTTTAAAAACACATAATTTTGTGTTTAATTATTGACTAATTGCCAGTATTATACTATTATATTGGTTGATAGTCAATATATTTGGGATGCAGGATATGGGCAATCATACAATCCAAGTGGGCGATATAGTTGATTGGCAGGTATCACGCCGCGGATTTTTAGGGATTGGTGCGGCGGCATTGAGTGGGCTGGCACTGAATACAATTCCTTTTGCGCCAAGGGTGCGCGACAGCACATCATCGGTGCGCGACAATGCGAATTTGCCGCCGGTGAATTTCGACCGCGAAGTTTTCACGTTGTACGAACAGTGCGTGTGGCGCTGTGGTCTGCGAGCGAAAATCAAAGACGGCAAAGTGTACAAACTCGATGGCAATCCGTACCACCCGCATTCGAACGGAATGCTATGCCCGCGTGGTCAAGCCGGCGTCGCGACACTGTACGACTCCGACCGTGTGCAGTTTCCGATGATTCGCGCCGACGACCGAGGCAGTGGTTTGTGGAAGCACATATCCTGGGACGAGGCATTGAATTACACCGCGCAGAAAATGCA
>CAZPIR010000378.1:0-4513 GCA_964586085.1 uncultured Anaerolineaceae bacterium
AAATGTCAAAGAGTTTGATCTGGAGCGCACCTGTTGTGCCACGCCACGCCAACACCACTTGATCGCGCCCAATGCCAAGCATGTCACCGGTCGCGACGTGGATCAGTCCCCAACTGTCTTCTAATGCCGCGGCAAACAAGGTAGCTTGCGCGGATGGAAAATTAAGATTGGCGTCTGCGCGGCGTGGTACGAGCGCGATGTCGTAACGATTCGTCGCGGGATTCATTGCCACATACGCGGCGACCAAGTCCATCGCCGCCGGATCGCCGCGCAAATAACCGGCGGCAAGGTCTAGTGCGGTGTCTGGCAATACCGCTTCGCTCGGCGTCGTTTTGCCATTTGCGGTTGGCGTCGTGATTGTTTCCGGCACGCTGTACATTTTGAGATCTGCGTGGGCTGGATTATCTGTGCCGATCCATGCCAAGCCGATGCGGTCCCAGTTGACGAGCGTGTAATTCCCGGCAAGCGGATCGCTCACCGCGCCTTGTGCGAGCAGTTCGGGCAAGTTGCCGATGCGCGGCAAGCGCGCGGCATCATTGCGCGGGACGCGCGCCAGCGGACGCGCACGCGGTGCGGGGGTTGGCTGTGCCTGCGGTTTGCTCACGCGCGGCGTCGCGGTGGCAGAGGGCTTTTGCGCTTGAACGCGCGGTGAATCAATGGACAGACTGAACAACAGAATGACAGCGAGAAATGTCAACATCGTGCCTGTCAGTACCATACGGTGAAATTGTGTGTGCTTCATGTTTTCCCCAAGTAGGATGATGCGATGCGTTCGACCTATCAAACCATTCTCATTTGATCTGACAGATCGCGTTCTTTTTATTGCTTGGTAAACGTGAGCACGCCCACACCGCTCAAATTGCCGGACAAGTTGCGACTGCTCGCATCCACCGCGCCGGAAAAATTGTGGCCACCCGGAATTGTCGCGGCAAACGAAACCGCGCCGCTATACACATTGAACGAACCTTGCACATCAAAGATTTCCGGCGACATGGTGCCGATTTGGTGAATCAATCGCCCACTGACATGACAATCCGCGCTCGCGCAACCCATCGCTTCGTAGAGTTCGAGCAAGTAATTATTTGCCGACCATTGCCCGTTGACATCACGACGTTGCGGTGGTGGAGGGGGTGGTGGCGGCGCATTGTTGACATTGATCGTAATACGACGTTCATCTTGACTGCCATTCTTGTTGGTCACACGCAAGGGATACGTGGTCGTGTCGTGCGGTTGAACGTCGCGCGCCTCGTGCCCGGTCACACCTTGACCATCGAAAAAGACGGCTTGGACACAATCTACATCCCAGCGCACAGTCACTCGCTCGCCCACGTTGATTGTGTAGCGGTCGGCGCGATAATTGATGTACGGCTGACAATCGGGCGCGGCTTGGACAATCGAGCCGGCAATTTGCGCCGAAGTAGCTTGTTGTCCGGCGATATCTATCGCCAGGACATACATCGAATAGTTACCGATGCCGGGTTTCCAATCGTACGTGCCGGTCAGCACCCGTACCGGCGTGCGCGAGGTTTGCTTGGCAACCTGTGCGCCGTTGATAAACAGCGCGACCGAAGATAACTCGGTGTTGCCGGTACCCTGGAACGTGACGCGCACCGTCGCGCCCACACCAAAGCGAAAACCATTCGCCGGCGAAACGATGGATGTTTGTGGTGGGGGCGTGGGGTTGATCGTGGTAATCTTGACCATCATACGTGCACCAAACCATGCGCCTGCTTCATCGCGCATTTGCCAGCGTCCACTATGCACACCGTACGTCGCCGGCGCATTCATCGCGACCAGAAAATCGAACGTCTGCCCCGGCGCCACATTCCGCGTGACCGGAATTTGCGCGGTGCGTGTCATTTGCTCGCCGTCGAGAAACACAAGCGCGTAACGTGAATTCCACGTACAGGTGCCGATATTTTGCACGCGCCAAATTTTATTGAATCCTTGATTCGGTTGCCAAGGTGTGCCGTCGGGCACGGTGATGTCCGCGACGAACGCGGATTTGTTGACACAACTGGATGGGCTGGGCGGATTGGGTTCGAGCGGCGGGATTGTCACGTCCATCGTATAGTACGGCGCGGTGTTGTTGTATGCGTTGACCTTGATGTTGTAATCCTGGGTCGCCGGCACCGTGCCGCTCCAGTACGGCGCATCCGCATGATCGGAAATCAGCACCGTGCCATCTTCGCCCCAGATGATGAGACGCGCATTGCCATCCCAGACACCCAGGTTCACATTCATCATTTGCCCGCCTTGCACGCGAATCACCCATTGCTCGGAACCATTCGCCGGTAATGCGCTCGCGACCATCGCGCTAATGGCGCCCGGCTCAAAACGAATGCGCTTGACCGTTTGCGTTTGCGGCGCCGGACTGAAAGCCAGCACACTCAGCATCATCACCAAAAAAATCCAACGCTTCATCACACACCTCCAACTCGATCCCATCAAACCTTCGCTTTACATCACTTTGGTTTTTCGGCCATGCAGGACACGAAAAAAAGTTCGCGCTCGGCGTGTCCTGCATGGACAAAATTTCTATTTCGCACGAAACGCGTTTTGAATCAACTCGGGCGCGAACTGATTGCCGGTCTCACCCTCCGCCGCGTACCGATACACCGCCGCCGAGTAAATGCCGCCCAGCGTCGAGCTGATCAACGCGAGCGCGACGTAGGCAATCACGCCCAAGACAATGCCGAGGATGATGAGCACGGTCAGGTTTGCCATCGCACCCAGGACGGCAATGCCGCCGGCGATCAAGGTCGCAAGCACAAAGAACAGGAAAAAGATCAAGCCCATACCTGCGCCGCCGGTCACTTGCTCGCCCCAGGTTCGTTTGAGCAAACTCGCACTGCGTTTCACCGCTTCGATGGGTCCGACATTTTCGACGACGAGCACCGGCACAACGAGATACGTGATGAGATTCCACGCCGTGCCCAGGATGGAGCGCACAATGTTGCCCGCCGTGGCGCGATCAGGCAGCGCTTGCAAAAGCATGCCGACGGTTGAGGCAATCGCCTCGTAACCAAGGTTCGCGCCCAGGCGACTGAACGCTACTTGAAAACCATCGCCCACCGTCGGGTCGCCGCCGCGCAAGCGAATCATCGCCGCGCCAATCAACGCCGAGTTCATAAAGATGACAACCGTGTACATCACAAGGTAAAACACAAACGCCAAAATGTAACCCAGCACTTCATTGCCGCCCATCGAATAGATCAAAAATCCCGGCACGGCAAATACAATTATGATCGCAATCGTCGCCATCGCCGAGATGATGGGAAACACAATCAACTCTTTGTCGGAACTCAGCACACTCCACGATGCCTTGACCAAATTCCATGAACGTCCAAACATGGTTCCTCCTTTTGAAATCAGTCGGCCGACTGCGGGTTGTCAACCACAATCGGCAATTAGATTATTTCGCCACCGGTAATTTATCGCACGCGCCATTGAAATTTGCGTCCGTGCGCGCAAGCCAACCTTGCTTGGCTTGTTTGAGACTGCCCACATTCAAATCGAGGTGCAACCACTTGTCATTCGCCGCAACGACCTGGGCATAATCTTCGGCTTTCGCTGTCACAATCACAGCAGAGGTAGCATTGGCGGTTGTATAAATTTTTGCCTCGCCCATAAACATTTGAAAGCACGCAGTAGGTGGCAAACTGGCAACCACCGGCAACTTGTCACATGCACCATCGAGTTTGATGTTCGGATCACTCTTGGACACCCAGCGCAAACGAAAGAGACCAACATTCGCGGCTTGCGCAACACCTGGATCAAAACCGAGCCAGCCATCCGCCGTAGTTGCGCTCACGGGCAATTTATCGTTCGCCGATAATTTGCCAAACACCGTCGCTTGCGTACTGGGTCGCGTATAGGCATTCACGTCTTTGCTAACCACGAGGGTGCATGCGCCAGTTGGGCTTGCGGCGATGGGCGCGGTGGGATTGTATTCAATCAGTTTCACATCCACGTCCGACACTGTGCCGTTGTGATGGTACACCCAGCGCGTGATACCGACATTCGGCACATAGTACAGGTTTTGCCAATCGGGATTCGATTTGTAATTCAACGTGTACTCGGTTGCATCAGCCGGTGTGATTCCTTTGATGCCGGCAAGTTTCGTTGGCTTGGCTTCGGCAACCGTCCACACGTACTTGTCGCCCTGAGCCACAAATTGCGCGGGACCAAATTTCTTGTTTGCCGCGAGCGGAAAATCGTACACAACACTTTCGTCGTCCATCCAATCGGCAAGCGCATCCTGCTTGTCCTTGACACGTTCGATGGGCTTGGCGTCAATCAGCGTGATTTGATACACGCGATTCGCTTTGGCGAGCAAAAGATAATCGCCCGGCTTTTTGTCGGCGGCGTAAAACGCGAGATCGTGCACATTCCCTTTGAGCACGTAACCGACAATACCATCCGCCCGTTCGATCTTGTCGGTGACCTGCATTTTCCACGTCATCGTTTTTTGTTGCGTCTTGCCCTTGTCATCCAACTTGACCACACCCTC
>CAZPIR010000379.1:0-305 GCA_964586085.1 uncultured Anaerolineaceae bacterium
ACCAGAAATCAAGTGGCGGAGAGTGGTCCGGTACCATAGACTTGCAAGAACATTTGGATTTATAATCTAGCCAAAACTGCAACCAGTCGGTAATCAACCCGACCCCGTTCTACCACCCTGATCGTTGAGGTGTGTTTGCCAAGAGGTATGTATGCCGACTTCTCAGGATGAACCAACCTTGCGCCAGCGCGCGGAAAAAAAAATGCGCGCCTTGTTCCCGACGGACTTGGAATCGCTTACCCCTGATCAAGTGCAACAATTGGTTCACGAACTCCAGGTGCATCAGATCGAGCTGGAAATGCAGA
>CAZPIR010000379.1:315-4474 GCA_964586085.1 uncultured Anaerolineaceae bacterium
GTACGACCTCGCGCCCGTGGGCTATTTGACGTTGAGCGAGCAAGGGTTTATCACCGAAGCCAATCTGACGGCGGCGGAGATGTTGGGCGCGAATCGAAGCGAGTTGGTCAAGCAACCGTTCAGTCGTTTAATTGCCCCGGAGGACGAGGACGCTTTTTATTTCCAGCGCCGCCGCTTGTTTCAACTCGGCACGCCCCAAACCGGCGAGTTGCGTATGCGGAAAAAAGATGGCACGCCACTTTGGGCGCATCTGCGAACGAGCGTGACCAAAAACGATGCCGGGATGCCCATGTGTCGGGTCACCTTGAGCGATATTACCGCGCAAAAACAAACCCAAGCCGCTTTGCAACAGAGCGAAGAACGTTTTCGGATGTTGGTCGAGCGCGTTTCCCAAATTGCCGTGCAAGGTTATGCGTCGGATGGCACCGTGATCTTGTGGAACAAGGCGAGCGAAGAAATTTACGGTTATTCCGCCGCCGAGGCGATGGGCAAAAATTTGTTGGACTTGATCATTCCGTCAGAGATGCGCGCCGAGGTGCGTCAAGCTATCGAGCAGATGATGGCGACGGGGGTGAATATTCCTTCGTCCGAATTATTGTTGAGGCACAAGGATGGTTCGCGCGTGGCGGTTTTCTCGAACCATACCGTGACCGAGGTGAGTGGCAGAGGCAAAGAGTTTTATTGCATTGACATTGATCTCACCGCGCGCAAACGGATCGAGAGCGCGTTGCAGATGGCGCATCAACGGCTCGATGCGTTGGTTTCCAATCTGTATGCGGGCGTGATGCTCGTCGCCGAGGACGACAGAATCGAGTACGTCAATCAAGCGTTCTGCGACCTGTTTGATCTGACGGATACGCCAGACAGTCTGCGCGGGATGAGCTTGGCTGAACGAACGCAAAAACTACAGGTGGCATACGCCTTGCCCGACCAGGAAGTGGCGGACATTCGGCAAATTCGGGCGGCGGGGCAAGTGGTCAGGAACGAGGAAATTGCCATAACGCGCGGACGGGTGTACCTCCGTGATTACATTCCGATTGTCGTTGACGGACAGTCGCAGGGACGTTTGTGGTTTTTCCATGACATTACCGCGCGTAAACATTTGGAAAATGAGTTGCACACCGTCAATCTGCAACTCGAAACGCAACTCGCCGAGTTGAAAAATTTGCATCGCCAGGTGCGCGAGCAAGCCGTGCGCGACACCCTGACCCAGCTTTACAATCGGCGTTATCTCAACGAAACGTTCCCGCGCGAGATTGCGCTCGCGCTTCGCCAAAACTATACCATCGGCGTGCTGATGCTGGACATTGATCGTTTCAAAGAGATCAATGACACGTGCGGGCACTTGGCCGGTGATGCAACGCTCCAGCTCATCGCGCGTACGCTCACCACGCATCTGCGCGCGAGCGATATTATTTGCCGCTATGGCGGTGAAGAGTTTCTCTGTTTGCTGATGAATGTGACCCAGGAATTTACGCTCCAACGCGCCGAACAATTACGCGCCGCGATTGCCGACCTGTCGCGGACCGCGGATGCGCCGATGCGCGTGACCGCTTCCTGTGGCGTCGCGCTGTTGCCAACGCACGGGAGCGATATGATTACGATTCTCAAAGCGGCGGATCAAGCATTGTATCAAGCCAAAGCGGATGGACGGAATTGTATTCGTCTTGCGCCAACGCATTGAGACACTCTCAGCTCAAGTGTAGCCTTTTGAGCACGACCCCGGAAAGAGATGTGACATGCCAACCCAACTCGATGAATCAGACCTTGCCGTCGAACGCGCGCGCGATTTACGCCAATGCGCAGAAGAAAAACTGCGCGCGTCTTCATTGACCAACCTGGAAGCGCTTGCCCCCGACCAGGCGCAACAACTGTTCCACGAATTGCGCGTGCATCAAATCGAATTGGAAATGCAGAACGAAGAACTGCGCCACGCCCAAGAACAACTGGCAACGGCGCGCGCACGCTATTTCGATTTATACGACCTCGCGCCGGTCGGCTATCTCGCGCTCAGCGAACAAGGTTTGATTCTGGAAGCGAACCTCACCGCCGCGACCTTGTTCGGCGTCACGCGCGATGATCTAGTCAAGCAACCGTTCAGCCATTTTATCGTCGCCCAGGATCAGGATGTGTACTATCAGCATCGCCATCATCTCTTTGCAACCGGCGCACCGCAAACGTACGAACTGCGGATGATTCGCCACGCGGCAAACGATATTCCCTTTTGGGCGCACGTTCAAGTGACGCTGGGGCAAGACAGCGCCACCGGGGCAAAGGTCTGTCGCGCGGTTCTCAGTGATGTGACCGAACGCAAATCCGCGGACGAACAATTGCGCGCGAGCCATGCCAACCTGAACGCGCTGATCGAAAACACCGATGGAAGCATCTGGGCGATTGACCGGTACTGCCAGTTGATCGTGGGCAATGAAATGTTTCAGCGGAACGTCAGCGCCGCGTTGGGACGACCTTTGAAAACCGGCGAATGTGTTTTGCTTTCCAGTTTTCCGGCGGCGGCGAATGCGGAATGGCAAAGTTATTATGACCGGGTTTTACAAGGCGAACGGTTTAGTATCGAAGCCATGACGCGGTTTCGTCCCACGCCCGAATACATCGAATATCATTTCACCCCCATTCTGGATACGACCGGCGCCATTCAGGGCGCGACCATCTTTGGGCGCAACATCACCGAGCGTAAACTCGCACAAGCGCAACTAGAGTACCAAGCGTATCTGCTGAACGAGGTCAACGATGCGGTCGTCGCTTCGGATGCCAATTATGTGATGACGATGTGGAATCGCGCGGCAGAGACCATATACGGTTGGCGCGCAGAAGAGATGCTCGGCAAAAACGGGGTGACGCGTTTGCAGACGGAATTTCCCTATACCGGCGCGGAGGCAATGCGGAGCATCATTGCCAAAACCGGCAACCATCAAGGCCAAGTCACCCAGCTTCGCAAAGACGGCACGCGCATTCCGGTGGAGGTTGTCTCGAAAGTGTTGCGCGATGCGGACGGGGAAATTACGGGCTATGTTAGCGTCAATCGGGATATTACCGAACGCAAGCGAATCGAAACAGAATTGCGGCTCAGTGAAGAACGCCACCGCCTGATTTCGAGTTGCATGTCCGATTATGTGTACGCCGGGTGGATTTTGCCGGATGGTTCAGCGCAGACGGATTGGATCAGCGGCGCGTTTGAGCAAATCACCGGCTATACGCCGGAAGAAATCAAAACTTTACCCGGCGGGTTTGGCTCGCTCGTGTTTGCCCAAGACCTGGGACGCATCATTGAAAATCAAGCGCGGCTTTTCGCCCAAGAAACCGTTGCCATCGAGTATCGCATTCGTTGCAAAAATGGCGAAATGCGCTGGCTCCATGATTATATGAAACCCAGTGTAGACGAAGCAACCCCAGGGGGCATTCGCCAGTTGGGTGCGGTGCAAGATATTACCGAACGCAAGCGTGCCGAGCAATCATTGGTGCAAGCAAATGAACGTCTCGCGCTCGCGCAACGTTCGTCCGGCGCCGGGGTCTGGGATTGGGACATGGCGACGGGACAACTGAGTTGGACGCCGGAATTCTTTGCGCTCTTTGGCATAGACTCCAAGCGCACACCCGGTTTTGAGGTGTGGCGCGCCGCCTTGCATCCGCAAGACCTGGCGCAAGCCGAAGAGTGTATCGCTCAAGCCATTCGTGACCATGTGCCGCTCTCGAACGAGTACCGCATTATTCTGCCTAACGGCGAGGTGCGCTGGATCAATGCTTTGGGCGATACGACATACGACGAAAACGGACAGCCCTCGCGCATGACCGGCATCTGCATTGATTTTACCAAACGCAAACGCCAAGAGCGCGAACTGGAAGCGATTGTGGCGGTGAGCGGCGCATTGCGCACGACGATCACGCGCGATGAAATGATGCCGGTAATTGTCGAGCACATCGCGCACTGGTTCAACGCGCAGGCGGTGGCGATTGGTTCGTTCGCGCCGACCGAGGATACGAGCTGGGTGATGTACGCGAACGGCGATTGGGCGGAGACGACTGGGATGCGGGTTCCGTTGGAAAATACCATCACGGGGCGTGTGCTGATGACGGGCAAGCCGTATGTGACCAACGACCTCGCGCATGATCCCTTGTTTTATTTACCACGGCATGGTCGTCA
>CAZPIR010000380.1:0-4446 GCA_964586085.1 uncultured Anaerolineaceae bacterium
ACCCGTGCTAACGGTGGCGAGGTAGAGCTGGGTTGGGTCAGCGCCGGTCGCAATTGCCAGCGGCGCATCCGGCAGACGACTGACCAGTGTCCAAGCCGTTCCGTGACGCGCGTACAAATTGCTCGATGTCACCGCATAAATTTGTGGCAGATCGCCCGCCGTCACAGAAATGTCGCGCAGTTCAGGGACAGACACACCGATGGCTTGCGCCATGCCGGTCTTGAACGATGACTTGGCCGCCATTGCCGCTTGACGAACATCATAATCTGGCTCATTCACGGCGAGCTGTTCCAAACGCGGCAGGACTTGCCACGCATCAATCGTGCCCAGCGCGGTGACAGCTTGACGGCGTACGCTCGCCACTGGGTCGCGTGTGGCGTTAGTCAAGCCTGCAATCGCCTGATACTCGCGGCGCAAGCCCAACAGTTGAGCCGCGCCTGCGCGCACGCCCGCATCGCGATCGTTCAGGGCGGCGATGAGGACCGGCACGATGGTCGGCGAAGCATTTTCCATTGCCGCCAAAAGAATGCCACGTTGTGGCAATGATCCGTCGGCTTTTAATAATTGGACCAACGCTTGAAATGCCGCGGGCGAATTGGAAGCAACCAGGTTACGCGTAATTTGCGTAAAGTCAGGCGAGTCCAAGTTGGCGCTCGTGCTTCCCGCAATGCCCAACACAGGGATGGGAACAATCAACGGTGCGGCGGGATTAACCGCTGAAATAGGAGCAATCAAAGGCGCGGCGGGACTGGGCGCATTCACACTCCACCAAACGATTACAAGTGTCGCGACAATAACCAACCCTGTGAATGCCATTACTAGATCCATCAATTTTGTTTTGGGGGCTGGGTGCAGGCGTTGCCAAGGGCTATTGGTATGAATATCGGTGTGAAACATTTTTGACTCCTCGGTGATCAGTGTGGATCATGTCTTTGTCGTTGAATTGGTAGACCCACGCAAAATCATGCGTCTGTTGGATGAGTTGTTTGAGGGCAGGGACAACCTGATCGAACTCGGTTGATTTGACGAAAAAATAGTTCGCGCCGGCTTCGAGACACTTTTGACGATATTGTGGATAGGGATAGTTGGTCAGGATCATCACGACCAGAGTCGGCATGGATTTTTTCAGGTGTTGCAATACATCTATGCCGCTTCCATTCAGCAGGTTGATGTCTAGAATGACCACATCCGGTTTCTGTTTCAGAATCGTGTCTGGCGCTTGTTGCGCGTTTCCAGTTTCACCAACGATGATAATTTCTGGCACATTGGCAAACATCCGTTTCAACCGCTGAAGAAAAACCGCCGAGTCATCTACGAGAAATACTTTCATGTATTGATCCTCTAACCCAAGTTGAATAATTAATTGGTTGGTTCAACTACGTTAATTACAAACCGAGCATACGACGGTTGAACTCAAAAAGGAATCCATCAGACTAGTTTGTTTTTGTCGTAAAAACAACGCACGCGTAGTCGTATTTGACGACAACGCGTGCGAGGGGGAATCCCAGGTTTGCTAACCGACTGTTCGAGTTTAACGGCAGGGCATGGATCCGCTTACCGCATCGTTAAATGGGCTGAGCGCGCATCCATCGGCGGACGAGCGTAATCAGAGTCACGGTGCCAAACACGACGACGATGCCCATCAGGTTGATTTGATTCGGCGAATCCGAAATGACGAACAAGGTAGATGCAAGCGCACCGCCCACCAAGCCGCCAATGACGCCAAGAATAACATGTCCGGCGACGCCCACGGTAAATCGCGATGCGAGCACGACGTGTTTAATCACCAACAGGATTACCGCCATTGTGAACGCGATGATGGCAAAGATGATGTTGGGGTAACTCGATGTGCCAGAGACCACGAACAAAAGTGCGGCGAGCAAACTGCCCACCAACCCGCCAATGATCCCAAGCGTGATTTCACCGACGATGCCATTGTCCCAACCCAGCATGATGCTCACGAGACAACCGGCAACAAGCCCGGCAATTATCCAAAATTGGATTGCCATTATGCTTGACTCCTTTCACGTATCCAGATCGCATTTAATCGCATCGCACTGTTCTGGGGTGATTCTTGCCCTGAAAGCAGGTGGATGTTTGATATGTCCAACGACGAGTTATGTCTGACCGATGCGCGTCTCAATGTGCGTGCGAGCAAGACAGCGAAAAATGCGCCCGTGCCGATGATGAGCGCGACAAGCGTGCGTGAGATGATTGCATCCATTTTTTCTATCATTCGGGTTGTATTCATTTCAAGCTCCAGTGAATTTTCTCCGTTCAGCATACCACCCCTTGATCGAAAAAGAAATCGCTTGGACTAGTCGGGTTTTGTCGCCAAAGCAACGCGCGCGTTGTCGTTAAATACGACAACGCGCGCGGTAGAAAACGCCCGCCAAATTTTGGAAAGTCGGCACAGGCGAATTCTGCTATTCAATTCTTCTTGGCGGTCAGTGGAGATCGCGAGCTTTTAATTTGCCTCGAGTACCAACACCCAATCTGAATCCCCTCCACTATTGTTACCTGTTGGAGTAAATTGCCGGGTTCCGGTGTTGGCAAACGGAGAACCAGGAACTGTGCTATAGACTCCGTTAGTGGGATCATACCATCTGGCAGTCACCGTTCCCGCGAGCTTGGTCATGTCTACTGTGATGGTGCGTGCGGTTGGCATGTAAGCGATTACCAACTTGCCATCGGGTGTTCTCGCGGCAGTTAGGTAATTGCTGTTTTGGTTGAGACAGCAATCGCTATACGTGCCATATCCTGCTGTCACCACGGTATGATTCTGGTCTGGCACAAGGTTGTACCATGCACGTGAAGCAAACAAGTTTTTGGCATGGATGAATTGGGTAAAGCCGGGCGAGGTTTGCCAGTCAGACGATTTCCAACCGCTCAAAAATTCGAACAGATTGGCATTGCCGTAAAGTTGCCCAGCCGAGCCAGAGAGTTGCGTCCAATATTCTTGATTGCGTAACGTGTAGGGTCCGAGGTATCCGCCCTGGTATCCCTGATATTCATAAACGCCCTCAATAAAGTACACTGGCATAAAGTTGGTGCGATTGTATTCTTTTAGAACTTCGGCATACTGCGGATAATAACTGTATGCTGTATCGAAGCTAATGATCGGCGCCCAAGTTGGATCATCGAGCGAGCTACTGACATCGAATTCTAACTCGACGGTTTGCATATGGTTCGTGTCCACCGACTTGATGCCCTCGGCGACGGCGCGCACCACAGCATCGTCGCCGGAATTTGTCCAGGTTTGGAAATCGTTACCGTGCAACCAAAGGATATTGGCAAAGTTCTTGTAACGATTGCCCAGATAAACTCCATAGTTGTAGGCTTTGGTTGTCCCGTTGCTTCGCAAAACATCCAGCCAGCCGCCGGTCTCAATCGGACCAAGCAACACGACCATATTGTTTTGCGCGGCTAAATTCAGCATCGTATCCACTTGAGCAAAATAAGCCGGGTTGGGAGTGGAGAGATCGCCAGGCGTAGTAAAAGGTGGCGTCCCACCATAGGCATTGATGCTTGGGCAAATTGAGCTGTACGTTGTGCAAAGCAAACTCACCCAAATTGTGTTGATGCCCGCCGCTTTACGGCTCGTCAAAAAGGTCTGCATGTCGGTTGGCGACAAAGCCATCAAACCTTGCGGCGAATCACCCGTAATCAAAAAGGGTACATTATTTTGGTCTACGAGATACCGCTTGTTTGCACTGGCTTTGAGCGGATAAGCAGGACTTCCAGCCACAGGCGTGGCAGTGGGTTGATTGGTTGGTGTTGGTGTGACAGTAGAACCAGCAACAGGAGTATTGGTTGGCGTCGGCGTGTTGGTAGGTCCAGGAGTTCGAGTCATGGTCGCCGTAGGTGTATTGGTCGGTGGAGTAGAACCGGTGCTCACGATTTCAATCCCATTTACTTTGGCATTGTCTAAACTGCCGTTTGTAAATGCGACAACAATCTGACCGCTGGAATTTGCAATCGCGGTGAATTCTTTGACTATGGCGATATTGGCTCCGCCTGCCGCCGCAACAATATCAAAATCCGACAACACCCGAGTGCCATTGATACTGACATTGAATTTGCGTTGGTTGGCGTTGGTAAAATAAAGCTCGGCAAAATGCAACCGCACGGTATGCGATGCGCCCGCAGTAAGTCCAGGCAACGTATAAGTAAACCCGGCCCAGCGTTCCGATTGGTAGACGGATTGCGGAGCAGGATTTGAAACACCGGTAGTTACAATTGCAGAATTACTCGAATACGTATTGCCGCCAGAGAAATTGCTGTCGGCGACAAAATTCCCTGCAACTCCACCGCCGGAATTTTTTGCATGGATGATTGTGGATGATGCTGGGGTCGCAGTGGCAATTGGCAATGCGGTAGCGGTTCGGGTTGGCGTCAAGGTTGGAGCGCTGGTCGTCGCGGTGGGTAGTGCGGTCGCAGTTCGCG
>CAZPIR010000381.1:0-4433 GCA_964586085.1 uncultured Anaerolineaceae bacterium
CACGATGTAATTGTGGCCGGCATCCTGGGTCGTGCGCGGATTGTTGCAACCCACCACGCCCGCGACGCCACGCAAACGACCGGACATGACCGCATCGTTCAACGGGCGGAACGAACCGCGATAGTAACCGCCGAGCATGTAGCGAATGTACTCGTGCGAGAAACCTGGGATGAGATCGGACACGGCAGACGGAATTTGAACTTCGCGGCGATTCGGGTAATTGTCAATGGACAATTTCACAATGTCGCGCGCGATTTGCAACGCTTCGTGTTCGTTGAACTCGATGTGCGTCGCGCCGGTGATTTTCACCTTCGGCGACGTGGTGATGAACTTGGTGTGGAATTTTGATGCGAGGTCGGAGAGCGATTGCATGATGCACTGCACGTCCACGATCATGGACTCGACCGCACCGGTCATCACGCACAATTCCTGGTTCAAGTCGTTGCCCGCGCTCGGAATGCCCTGGCGCATCAACGTCTCATTCGACGTACAGCACACGCCGGTCAGGTTGATGCCTTTCGCGCCTTTCGATTTGGCGTACTCGATCATTTCCGGTTCGTAGCACACGCGCACGATCAACGAAGAGAGCGTCGGTTCGTGACCATGCACGACAATGTTCACTTCGTCGTGCTTCAACACTCCCAGGTTCACGCGGCTGAGCAAGGGCGCGGGCGTGCCAAACAGCACATCCGAAATATCCGTCGCCATCATCGAGCCGCCCCAACCATCCGCTAGCGCAACGCGGAGCGAGGAGATGAGCAAGTGCTCGGCGTCCTGGTCGTCGCCCATGTGAGTGCGGTGCAGAGCATCCACGACCTCGCGGTCAACGCCGCGCGGAATCAAATCAAGCTTGCGCCAGAGTTCGACGCGTTTCTTGGGCGCGCGTGCCGTGTATTTGATTTCGCCTTTTTGCCCCGACATGTCTGCGAGCGCAACGGTCGCAATTTCGTGCGCGATTTTGCGTGCGTCTTTGCCATCCGTCTTGATGCCAAAGTACCCGGCAATCGTGCGGAGTGTATTTTCGTCGCGCAGTTCGTACCCTGGCGCTTCGTCCGACGCCTCCGCTTCGGGTGTGAAAATCAAATCGCGACCGTGATCGCTGTGCGCCGCCGTGCCTGCCGCGATGTGACGCGCCATGTTACGCGCGGCAACCGTCGCGCGAGTTGCGCCGCACACGCCAACCGGGTCTGGGTTCGCTTTGGTGGGGACGAGACGGCAAGGCCCCATGTTGCACATTTGGCAACACGCGCCTTCGGCGCCGATGGGGCACGCCGCCATTTTTGCGGCGCGACTAAAGGCGGTGGTGTATCCAAGTGTGTCCGCGCGGTCGAGCATTTCTGCGACAGCGGGATCCATCGTTTTGATTTGAGGTGTTTTTTCTGTAGCCATTGTTCCTCCTGGGATATGAGTAATCAGTGTTCAGTATGCAGTGTTCAGCGTCCAGACTAAATACTGAACACTGACAACTGAATACTAGTATTTCCGGAATTCGCCCGATAATTGCAAATCAACTTGGTTCGTCGTGGTGACGCGCGCGCCGAGACCGTCCCACGCGGGATCGGCTTTGGCGTACTCGTTCGCGATACCAACTTCGAGTTCGCCCGGCGCGTACCCGGCATCGGTCAATGCCTTGACGATGGCGGCTTGCGTCGTTTTGGTTGGATCGAATTCGACGTACACTTCTTTGAACGCCGCGCTCGCGATCACATCGTTGACGCCGGCAAGCGGCGAGAGCAATCGCTTGACGTTGGTGACGTGATGATCCGCCCACAGCGCGGGAATAGTCAGAGACAATTGTTCCATTTGTTTTCTCCTCTCTGAGTGTATCAATCTGTTTGGTTTATCTCACGGAACACGCAACACGCAACACGTATTGCGTGATGCGTATTCCGTATTATTTTTCTTCGACAAATCCATCTGGCTTGAAAAAATGTACTTCACGGTACGGCTTGATCGCATCGCTAAATGCTTCGCGGAAAATGTTGCCGCTCACATGCAAGAGCGTATCACTGTAATCGTTGTCGATGCCCATCGAACACAGGCACGGATAATGATGATGCAACATCCCGGCTTCGTACTCGGCTTCGTCCACGTTGCGCCCGACAATGTTTTGCACGACATAGCGCATACAGCCGCACGGCGCATCGAGTTGCAAATCGCATGCCGCAATCGTTTTGGAATCTGGGTCAACCGTGACGCTGACACGCGGCATTCCAAAGTGTCGCGCAAATTCGGCGATGACTGGATCGTCGTATTCAACGCGTTGCCCGCGCATGCTGTACGAATTTTCGGTGAGCGAGCAAAACGGCTTGGGGAACACGCACGTCACGCCGACTTCTTTCATCCAGCCGCGCAGTTGGTTCATCAATCCTTTGGGCAACCACGCGCTGTTGTCAATCGGAGCGATGAGCGATTTGGCGCCGGTCATTTTGGCCACGTCGGGCAAGAGTTCGGCAACGCCGGGTGCTTCGGTAAGCGAGAGTATCACATCCGCCGGAGGCAAAGTCGGCGGCAAAAAATCACGCGGGTCTTCGATAACGATGGGAAAGTGCGAGGGCGCGGTCCATTGATTTACCGTCCAAGCTTGAGGACCGTACTCACGCACATTGTGGGCGATCCGTCGCCCGTATTCGCCTGTGACAACAGCGAGTAATTGCATTTCAGTAATCAGTAATCAGAAGTCAGTATTCAAAAGTCAGAATCCAGAATTTTAAATAGCGAATTTAAAAAATCATTTCGAGTGCAGTAGACAGTAGCCAGAAAAATCTGTCTACTGTCTACTGACGACTGTCTACTTTTTAGAACAACCCCAACACCTTGCCCGTCTTCAAATCCAAGTCCACATCATAGAACACGGGACGAGTCGGAAGACCTGGCATCGTGCGCATCGTGCCGCAGAGCGGATACAAGAATCCCGCGCCAACGCTCGCGCGAATGTCACGAATCGGAATGCGGAATCCGGTCGGGCGACCCTTGAGCGCGACATCGTGCGAGAGCGAGAGGTGCGTCTTTGCCATGCAGATCGGCAAATCGGCGAAACCGAGTTTGGTGTAGAGCGCGATTTTCGCTTCGGCTTCGGGCGTGTAATCCACCCCATCTGCGCCGTAAACACGCATCGCAATTGTTTCGATTTTCTTCTTGATATCCCATTCGAGCGGATACAAGAATTCGAAATTGCTCTTTTGCTTCGCCGCATCCATCACCGCTTCGCCGAGTTCCTTGGCGCCCTTGCCACCGTTCATCCAGTGGGAGCACGCGACGGCAGTCGAGCCGGCTTCTTCGGTCAGGCGTTTGATGAGCGCGACTTCGGCTTTCGTGTCGTACTTGAACGAGTTGATGGCGACGACGACCGGCACGCCAAACATCTTGGCGTTCTCGATGTGCTTCAACAAATTCGGCATACCTGCTTCGAGCAATTTCAGGTTTTCTTCGGTGTATGCTTTGTCGAGTGGACGACCGGCGACGACCTTGGGTCCACCACCGTGCATCTTCAAGGCGCGCACCGTCGCGACGACGACGACCGCGTTGGGAATCAAGCCCGAATAGCGGCACTTGATGTCCATGAATTTTTCCATGCCAATGTCCGCGCCGAAACCGGATTCGGTGACGACGTAATCGGCAAGCTTCAAGGCGATTTGGTCGGCGACAATCGAGTTGTTGCCGTGCGCGATGTTCGCGAATGGACCGGCGTGAACAAATGCCGGCGTGCCTTCGAGTGTCTGCATCAAGTTCGGGAGCAAGGCGTCTTTCATCAACACGGTCATCGCGCCAGCAACACCCAGGTCTTCAGCGGTGACCGCTTCGCCCTTGGTGCTCGTGCCGATGACGATGCGCGAGAATCGTTCGCGCATGTCTTCGATGCTCGTGGTCAACGCAAGAATCGCCATCACTTCGGACGCCACCGCAATGTCGTACCCGGTGGTGCGCTCGTTGCCCTTTTCATCTTCGCCCAAGCCAATTTGAATTTTACGGAGCAGGCGGTCGTTAATGTCCACGACGCGCATCCACGTAATGCTGGCTGGGTCAATGTCGAGGCGGAACAAGCGACGTTTGTCTTCGGCATTCAGGTCGGCAAGTTTGTTCGCCTTGATGCCAAGACGTTTGGCACGTTTCTGAACGGCGAACGGGAATGTACCACCCGGGCAAATCGCTTCCGCAAGTTTATCGTCGGTGAGTTTCGGATCGCGCTCGTGCAACATGCGCGCGTCAATCGCGGCGGCGAGCAAATTGTTCGCCGCAGTCACCGCGTGAATGTCGCCCGTGAGATGAAGATTGAAATCTTCCATCGGGACAACCTGGGAATAACCGCCGCCTGCCGCGCCGCCCTTGATGCCGAACGTCGGACCCATCGAAGGTTGGCGGATGCAAGTGATGACGCTTTGTTTCAAATGCGCGCCGAGCGCTTGCGAGAGACCAACGGTGGTGGTTGTTTT
>CAZPIR010000382.1:0-520 GCA_964586085.1 uncultured Anaerolineaceae bacterium
GGTGTACGATTTTTTTTTTTTTTTTCGCGTCGTCCTGGGTTCGACGAATCGCGATGCGGCGGCGCAGGTCGCGCAACTCTATTTGCCTTTGCGCGCTTCGATCATGATTACCGATTTGCGGACTGCCGAGATGATCAAGTACGCCTCGAACGCGTTTCTTGCCACGCGCATTTCATTCATCAACGAGATCGCGACGATTTGCGAAAAGTTGGGCGCGGATGTCAAAGAAGTTGCGGCAGGCATGGGCATGGACAAGCGCATCGGGCGCGCGTTCCTGGATGCGGGCATTGGGTACGGTGGCTCGTGCTTTCCCAAAGATGTCAAGGCGCTCACGTATATGGGCGAGATGAATGGTTGTCATCCCCAACTGTTGCGTGCCGTGATGGACATTAACCGCGACATGCGACGCCAGGTGCTCGCCAAGTTGCGCGAGATGCTGGGTCCCTTGCGCGGGAAAACGATTGCGGTTTGGGGGCTGGCGTTCAAGCCGAACACAGACGACACCCGTGAAGCGCCGGCG
>CAZPIR010000382.1:530-4423 GCA_964586085.1 uncultured Anaerolineaceae bacterium
CGTTCGAGATCATTCACATTTTGGAAAACGAAGGCGCGAGTGTGCGCGCGTACGACCCGGTTGCGATGGACAATGCACGGTTCGTCCTGAAAAAGACAACGTTCGCCAACGATGCGTACGCGGCGACCGAAGGCGCGGATGCGCTCGTCGTCGCGACCGAGTGGAACGAGTTTAAACAATTGGATTGGGCGCGTGTCGTCGCCGCGATGAAACGCCCGGTGTTTATTGACGGGCGCAATCTCTACGAACCAGCGCAGATGCGCAAGTTCGGTTTCGAGTATCGCGGTGTAGGGCGCGGGTACGAAATATAAAGGTTGAAATGAATTTGCAAAAAACCTTGCCGTACTATTCGGTCGGCGAAGAAATTGCCAATAGCATTACACACGGCGTCGGCATTGTGCTTTCGATTGCCGGCTTGGCAATTCTCACGTCGTTTGCGAGCGTGTTCGGCTCGGTGTGGCACATTGTCGGATGCAGTATCTACGGCGCGATGCAAATCGTGTTGTACACCGCGTCCACGTTGTATCACAGCATTCCACTTCCGCGCGCCAAAGCCGTTCTGCGTGTGATTGACCACTCGGCAATTTTTCTGCTGATTGCCGGTACCTACACGCCGTTCGCGCTTGTCAACTTGCGCGGACCCTGGGGCTGGACGTTGTTGGTTTCGGTGTGGGCGATTGCCATTTTCGGCATCGCCGCGCAGAGCCGGTTGATTCGCCAAAAATCGTATTTGAACGTCGCGCTTTACGTGGCGATGGGATGGCTTGCGGTCATTGGCATTCAACCGCTCATCGAATCCGTGTCGCTCGGTGGACTGATTTTGCTTTTCGCCGGCGGGGTGGTCTACACCCTGGGTTGTATCTTTTACGTGATGCGCCGTTTGCGTTATCATCACGCAGTCTGGCACTTGTTCGTGATGGCGGGAAGTATCCTGCATTTCTTCGCCGTGTTGTTCTATGTGATTCCGCTGGCGTAACGTCTGATGCTTGCGACTGGCATTGATCTCGTCGAAGTAAATCGCATCGAAGCATCCATCGCGCGCTACGGCGAGCGATTTCTCTCTCGCGTATTTACCGCGCGTGAATTGGCGTACTGCGGGGGACGCTTGCCACAACTGGCGGCGCGGTTTGCCGCAAAAGAAGCGATGAGCAAAGTGCTCGGCGTCGGCATTCAACATCCCGATGGCGTGGCGTGGCGCGAAATCGAAATTGTGTCCGGCGAGCGCGGGCAACCGAACGTCGAGCTAACCGCGCGCGCGGCGCAACGCGCGCGCGAAATCGGGGTTTCTCATTGTGCGATTAGTTTATCCCATACTAGGGAACATGCGATTGCAATGATTGTTGCAGAATAATCTGGAGGTTAATCCAACATGACTTTTCAAGAAGCCGAACGAACTTACAAAGATCTCAAAGCTCAACATGCCGGGGGCAAGTTGGGCGATGCTGACTTTGAAGCACAAGTTGGCAAACTCAAGCTTCAAGACCAGCAAGGGCGCTGGTGGCAAATCGGCGTGCAGACCGGTGAATGGTACATGCACGACGGTCAAAAATGGAACAAGGCGAAACCGCCAGCCGATGCGCCAGCAATTCCTGCGCCGCCGTCCATCACCGATTCGGTTGTGATGGCGCTCGAAAAAGATGCCGCGCAAAAAGAAGCGCCGGCGAATGGCGACAAGAAACCGGCGGGACGCGCAACCGTGGCGCCGACGCGCTTATTCTCCTCCAAACCGGCGGGACGCGAAGGCGGCTTGCCGATGCCCTTGTTGATTGGCATTATTGCCGGCGTTGCCTTGGTGGTCATTTTGATCGCGGTAGGCGCGATGTATTTCCTGGGTGTGTTTGGCGGTCCGACGACAGCCAAAGCGACCAGCACTCCTACGCGTATCGCGGGTCTTGCCTCACCGACGATTATGGTACCGACCGTGCGCCCGACCGATGTGCCGACGCCCTTGCCTTCGCCGACGATCATTGCCGCCCCGACGATTACGCCAACGCTCGCCGCGCCGCCGACTGCCACCCGTCGTCCCGCCACGACGCCCGTGACCAAAGTGACTGTCGTGCCAACCAAAGCCTGCGTTGCCGCGTCGCCGACACCGGCGGTGCCTGCGGGTGTTTACGCGACCAAGGTCGAGCCGTGGCCGGTTGCTAAACTTAGCATCGGTTCGGAAAAAGTGACGACCGGTTTCAAGGTGACGTTCTTTAACAACACAGGCTCGTTGCAATCGTTCAAGAAATGGTACGTGCGTGTCTTCCAATGTCCCGAGCAATGCACCGGCGATACGGCGTTCAAGAATTCGTACGGCGAATCGCTGAAAGCCGATGTGAACATTGCCGCTGGCGCGGCGGTTGAGATTACCGCCCAACCACACGTGAACTTTGGACCAGGTCGTTGCGATTATATTGCCGTGCCGTACTATACGGGCGACAATGAAATCCCCGTGCCGTTCCAAGCCATCAAGGGTGGCGGTTTGTACCAGACTTTCTCGGTTTGCAATTAACTGAAAATAAAAACGAGGTCGGATTTTTTCCGACCTCGTTTTTTTATTTTACTTGAATGTGCGCGTACCGTGTGTGCTCCGGCAACTCGTCGCGCCGAACGCGCCCTTGCATTTCGAGAATGTCGAGATGCCCAATGATTTCGGATAGACCCAGGAATAGATCGAATGATTTCAAATCCGGGAATAATTGATTGCATAACGCCCACGCCGTTTGCGCGCCATTTTCGATTTGCGCTTGAATGTGATCGAGCCGCGAGTGATGAAATGCAAGCCGTGCCGCGACGAGTGCGCTCACATCAAACACCGGCTCGCCATGTGACGGGTACGCGATACGAATTGGCAGTTGCGCGACCTTTTGCATCGAAGCAACATAATCGGCGAGTGCGTGCGGACGTTCCCTTTCGTCGCGGGTGGGCGGCTCGAGAATCGGGTTCGAGGTAATGTCGCGCAGAATGTGATCGCTCGCAAGCAAGGTTTGCGAGTGTGGCTCGTACAGACAGATCAATCCGCTCGCATGACCCGGCGCGAACACGACGCGCCACTCGTCGCGACCCAGGATGAGCGTGTCGTTGTCTTCGAGCGGCACGAAATTTTCCGGCGGTACAGCGTCTGCGTGTTGCGCGAGCCGGCGCATTCCGGCAACGGCGTGTTCAGCCAATTCACGCGGCGCGCCACTCCGCGCGAACGTATCGTAATAAAAATCGTACCGCCGCGCCCACTCGTGGTTCGAATCGGTGAGCCACCAGCGATTGCGCGCATGGGCATAAACGCGCGCGCCGGACTCGGCAACGATTTTACCGGCAAGCCCAAAGTGATCCACGTGCGCGTGCGTGATGATGATGCGGCGAATGTCGCGCAAAGCAAAACCATGTGCGGCGAGTTGTTCGTGCAAGGCGGCGATGGTTGGCGGATCTTTCGGTCCTGTGTCAATCAAGGTCAGTTCATCGCCTTCAGCAAGAAATAAATTGATCGGACCGACGGCATACGGTGTCGGCACGATGAGCGTGTGAAGATAATCGAGAATGGCGCACCTCTAGAAACTGACGACCGTACTGACGAGCAAAATGATCGTCGCGACAATGATGACGATGGCGGTTGTCCACCCGATGATGTTGGCGAGCCGCGAGTTGGCATACTTGCCCATCAAGCGTTTGTTGTTGCACAGCCGCAACATCAAAACTAGAATAATCGGAAGTAAAATGCCGTTGATGGTTTGTGAGGCGAGCAGGAGGGAGATGAGCGGCACATCGGGAATCAAGGCGACTGCCGCGCCGATGATGATCATGCCGGTGTATAGTCCGTAAAAAATGGGCGCGTCTTCCCAGGTTTGATTGACGCCGCGTTCCCAGCCGAACGCTTCGCACACGGCATACGCGGTTGAGAGCGGCAGGATGCT
>CAZPIR010000383.1:0-4416 GCA_964586085.1 uncultured Anaerolineaceae bacterium
GGGTCGCTTCTTGGGTCTTGGGCAAATTCAAATTGATGTAAACCGATTCACCGCGCTTGCCATCAAACGCGTAATAGTTGATTTCGCCGGGCTGGGAAAGTTGCGCGTAAATCGCCCACGAGACCTGAACATCTTCAATCTTGATGGCTGTCGCACGCGTCGTGTTGCTTTTGACTTGAACAAAAATCGGACGATGCGCGTACGCGGCGCGCGCCGTCGCCAACATCAACAACACCGCCGCAAGAATTGCAAGACGTTTCATCGTCACCTCAGCGCGCGCCCAACTCGCTCAGTTGCGCGATCAACGGTTTGAATACTTGAGCGTGTTCGGCACGCAACACTTGATTCATCAGTTGAGAAAAAACACGAATGTGCCCCTGCACCGCTTCGGTCGGCACAGCGCGCGGCGACAGAACCTGATGAAGCCAACGCCGATCCAGGTCAATCAATTCGGGAATGTCAAAAGCCAACGCGGACGAGAGACTGTCGGCGAGATACAAACCCGCCATATGCAAATCTTCGGTCCGCAATCGCGCGCGTTGCGCAAGCGGCACATGCCCCAACACGGTCTCCGCCGCCTGCCCCGCAATCGTCAAGCGATGTTCCTGCAAAGCCATCACCGCGTCCCACACGCGACGACGCGGCACGTACAGTTCGCGGCGCGGTTTGAGCGACGACAGCCCGCGTGCCGCGACCGACAAATCATCGCCGAGCCAGGTGCCGGGCATACGCTCTTGCAAAGCGGGCAATAGATTCAGCAAACGACCGCCGAACGCGAGCGGCATGGTCGGACGATTTTCCTTGAGCAACCAGGGCAGTAAACTTGTCAATCCAATCACCGTCGTCACCGCCACAATCGTCCACGCCGGTTTCGCTTCGCGCGCGGCGCTCGTAATTTCGGCGACGGGCGTGCGTTGACCCAGGTACGTGATACTCCATCCGTTTTGTTGCGCGAGCAAGGCAAAAATCAGCAACCCAATTTCATGGTCTTCGGCGGGCGCGCACGCCGTCAACACGCGCGGTCCGGTCACTTGCGAAGTCGCTTGCGTTTGAAGCACCGCGTACAATTTGCGACGCACCAGATTACTCGCGAGGTGTTCTTGCCAAACAGTGATCTTGTTCTGCAACCAGTACTCGCCCATCATCGCCATCGTCGGTTGAATCACCCTCAACGCCACTTGATCGGACGAAAACAAGGCGAACGCCTGGTCGAGAATTTTTTGCGCCGCGTGCTCGTTCGATTCGAGGAACGCGTTAAAAAGCGCGGACTGCACTTCGGCGACCGGCGATTGAGCGGCGGCAAACGATTGCGCGGGCAACTTTTGCTGGAACAGCAAACTCGCCTGTGCCGGCGACAAACCCGTTTCCACTTGGCGTTTCATCCACAGCACGTCGGCAATGTCATTCTCATCGTACAGGCGATAGCCATTGTTCTCGTGGCGATTCGGACGCGGCACGCCATAACGTCGTTCCCACGCGCGCAACGTGTGGACAGAGATGCCCGTGCGTTCCGCTACTACCTTGATCGTAAAACCAGCAAGTTGTTCATTCACGTTAAAGATTATACAAAAACGTATAATGTTTGTCAATGGTTAGATGTAAAAGGAAAATTAAAACCCCGACCGGTTTTTATCAAAAACCGGTCGGGGTTGCGGCACGCGCCAAACCAAATTAGATGTACGCGAATCGCTCCAGATAGGTCGGCTCGAACACAAGTTGTGACACGGGCATCGCATCGAACGTCTCAGCCGCAACCACGCTCGGTACGGGCGTGAATGCCGATTTCTTGAACGCTTCGATGGCGCGCAACAGTTGTTGATCTTCGCTCGCCAACAACTGCTCTTTCGTCAGCGCGCGCTCGCCTTCCGGCGTCAGCAGACGCGCCGTTGTCGGCAGAGTGACCACTTGATCCGGCGTAATGCCCTTGTGCCAAATCACGCGCCCTGCCGGCGTCAACCATTCCTGGGTCGCCAACATCATCGCCGAGCCGTCCGACAAGCTAAACTCGTTGAGCACCGTGCCGGTGCCGAATGTGGTCTCGCCAATCAATGTGCCGCGCTTGGCATCCTGAATCGCGCCCGACACAATTTCCGCCGCGCTCGCGCTCCCGCGATTCACGAGGACGACAATCGGAATCTGGGTCGCCAAACCACCACCACGCACACCGAGATGGCGCACATTGCCCTGCGCATCGCGCTCCAACATCACATCGCCGCTCGCGAGAAATTGACTCGCCACGGCAGTCGCTTCGTTGAGCAGACCGCCGGGATTGTTGCGCAAATCGAGGATGATGCCGGTGATGCCCTTGTCGTTGATTTCGGTCAAGGCCGTGCGCAGATTGCGACTCGTGTTTTGGCTGAACGAGGTGACGCGCAAATGCGCGATGGTCGTGCCGGGTAATTGTTGCCATGTCACATTGTTGACCGAAATCCGCGCGCGCACAATCGTCAGCTCGGTGCGTTGATTCGTCGTCGGGTCTTGCACGGTCAACATGACCGAAGTGCCGGCAGGACCCAGGATGCGACTGATAACCTGCTCCAACTGTAAGCCGGTCACGTCGTCGCCGTTTACCTTGAGGATGATGTGACCAGGACGCAAGCCCGCGCGTTGCGCCGGCGAATCATCGAACGGCGCAACGATGACGACGCGCCCATCTTTCGATTCGACCTGCGCGCCGATGCCCTCGAATGCACCCGCCGTAAAATTGCGTTGCGACTTGACCATATCTGGCGTCATGAACGTGCTGTGCCCGGTATCACCCAAAGCCGTGACCATGCCGCCAATCGCGCCGTAGGTCAGCGATTTGGTTTCTTTGGCATTCTTGTCCACGTAATGTTTATCAATCAGGTTCCAAGCTTCGGTGATCAATTGGATATTCGGTCCCGTCGTCACACTTGGCGTTTGCGCTTGGACGACGAGTACTTGCTGATCGAACACCACTCCTGCGCCCGCTCCCAAAATCAAAACGAGCAACAGAGTCATGACCATTGAGATTCGGCGTAGTTGGCTTGACATGTTTTTTCTCCTGAACCTGGATACAGACAAACGCAGAAAAAAACCTTCTGCGTTTGTCTGCGTTATATCAAGATGAATTGCACGCGCATAGATTATACGCGCAATCCATCGAATTGGTTGATTAGAAATTACTGGGCAATACCTAACGGCATCGCGAGTCGCACCGCGGCGTTGCCGGAATCGTTGCGCAAGGTTTGCGTGTTCGGACGCGCGCCGAGCGTGAGTTTGAGCGTTTGCTCTTTGCCATCGCGTAAAATCGTCAGCGTGACAGTTTGATTGACCTGGGTCGAGCGCGCGAGATAAGCGATGACATCATCAAACTTTTTGATCGTTTGCCCATCCATCGCCACAATCACATCGCCGCCAACGGTTGCCGCCGCGCCATCCACCGTGGTTTGGCGCGAACCACCGCGCAAACCGGCTTTGCTCGCCGGACCATTTGGCACAACCTCCAACACGAGCGCGCCACGCCGATCCGCTTTCAAGCTCATCGCTTGCGCGAGAGTGGGCGTAAGCGAAGTACCGCTGACACCCAGGTACGGATGATCGTAACGTCCGTTCTTGATGAGCGCGGGCACGACCTTTTGCACAATCACCGACGGGATCGCAAAGCCAATGCCCGCCGACACACCCGACGAGGATTCAATCGCCGCCGTTACGCCGACAACCTGACCTTGCGCGTTCAACAGCACGCCACCGGAATTTCCCGGATTGATCGGCGCGTCAGTTTGAATCACATCGGGAATTGAGTACGATGCGCCCGACAACACACTCGCATTGACCGGAATCGAGCGACCGAGCGCGCTGATAATACCGGTCGTCATCGTGTTCTGTTCGCCAAACGGATTGCCAATCGCAATCGCCAACTGCCCGACCTTGACCTGAGTCGAGTCGGCGATTTGCACCGGGCGTAATTGATTGGCCGGCGCATCCACCTTGACGACCGCGAGATCGCTGTTCGGGTCTGTGCCAATCACTTTGCCGGTCACAGTTGTGCCATCGTAAAACACAACCGCGATCTGAGTCGCGCCGGCAACGACGTGATTGTTCGTCACGATATTGCCGGTCGTGTCCCACACAAAACCGGAACCAACCGCACGTTCCACCGGTTGTTGACGCTGACCAAATCGCGAGCTGGGATTCGTCGTAGCTTGTTGCACCACTTCGAGCGACACAACGGATGGATTGACCTGGGTGTACAAATTCGCAAGCACCGCTTCCATATCGGACACCGTGCTGAATCTGGGCGCGGCAGACCCATTCGTCACCGGCGCAACATTCGGTTGCGTGTCCGCCGACACGAACGAAACGGCATAGCCGCCCGCCATTACCAACACCATCAACAATAACACCACAATCAAGATATTTCGTTTCATTGTAACCTCCAATTGATACAGGAAC
>CAZPIR010000384.1:0-4415 GCA_964586085.1 uncultured Anaerolineaceae bacterium
CTTTCGCCCATCAGCGTGTTCATCAGGTCGGTTGGGGTGATAGTCGTAACTGATGCAGGTGCGAGTGCGGGTGCTGCGGCAGGTTCGGGTTGAGCAGGTTGATAGGTCAGTTCGACCTTTTCCCACTGATCGCGCGGCGCGAACACATAATCGTCGCCATTGATCGAGAATGGCACCCGATAGTATTCGTCGTCTTCGCAACCGCTGTCGCGAGCAATGACGTAATCCGCAAAGACCTCGATGAGGTACGGTGATGCTTGCACTTCGCCGTTAATCAACAGCGGTGGGAATTGCCGGCTCCACCCGTCGTAGATTTGTTGCATCACGTAATCGAGCGATCCTTTCGTGATCGCTTCGGCGAGCGCGCCGCCCGCTTGTGCCAACGGCGTGCCGCGTTCGAGTTTGGGTAAAGTTCCTTTTGCCATAATTAACCTCGTCTTGATCGGTTGCGTTTGAGACGCAAGACGATCAATGAGCTAGTTGTTACTCGCAGAAATCGTGACCCACCGCGTGCCGTCGTACCACAACTCGACGGCATCGTATTGACCCAGGGTCAGGTTCGCGGCACCGGGCAATTTCAAATTGGTGCCATTCGTGAGCAGGATGCTCGTCGCGCTCGTGTTGATGAGCGTGACGACTTGCCCGGTGTAATAGCCCGTGGTCGCCAGAGCGGTTGCTGTGACAGTGCCAGCGGATTGCAGGGGTTGATAGGTCGCGGTCGGGGTGATGATGCTGTTGTTGGTGACACTGATCGTCGAAGCGGTGCCCACGCGCAGGATGCCACTTGCCGTGAACACGCCACTGCTGGTGATACTGCCGGCGGTCACGACGTTACCCGTCGCGCCATCCACGCTAAAGGTCGCGGTGGTGGCGCCGTCCGCGTACATCTTGATGGCACTGCCATTCCAGATCTCGACGCAGTTGATGCTTTGATTCTTGCATCGCATCGGCAAGGCACTGAGGTTGTACGGCACACCGGCCAGAGCATTTGGTCCACTCGTGTTTGGCTCGATGCCAAGTTGCGCTTGGAGTGTCGCGACCTGGGTCGCCCATGCCGCGTTTTGCGTGACCTGGGATGGTTGCACGACCATCAAGTTGTATCCGAAAATGCTCGCGACCGAGATCACCAACGAGATGAACGCGGTCAAGGACACTTGGATGAGTTTCTGTTTTTGTTCGGGAGTCCAGTTCATGTGACTGTTTTTCCTTTCGCTGAATCTGATTTTTACTTATCGTGGGCGATGTCTCGGCCGATGTGATGGATGCACGCGGCGTGACGCGCTAACCTGAAACAGGTTTTTAGGATCGGTGGGCTCAAAAATCGACAAAATCTGGTCGTCTAGGTTTCGGGTAGGTTCCCGGTAGATTTTAGGATTCCCACCGCTCAAAAATCCTAAACCAGCATTCCCAAAGTTTTTTGAAGGATTTTCTAGGATTTTTGGGGCAGCTTTTAGGATCGTTTTCCTCGCAAATCCCCCAAAATCGTCGTTCTAGGATTCTGACAGGATTCCGGTAGATTTTAGGATCACCACTCCTCAAAATCCTAAAAAATCAGCGGACTAGGTTTTTCACAGGAGCGGCGTGATGCGCTCAATCCTTTTCGGAATCCTGTACCTCGTGCTCAATCGCCAAAGAGTTGCTTGACACTGATGATGCTCGCGGGAGCCGAGGATTGCCGGGGCGCGCCGCCCGTCATTTTGTTGAACGCGCCGGCGGAGGCGTCCGCCTGGTCACGATACTTGCCGTTCGGGATCGCACACATCTCTTCAATGTAGGCACCGTTCCAGGTGCCGCGCAACAATTTCACGTTTCCTGCTTCGACCTGCGCTGCATACGGTTCGAGCCGCACATCCTTATCCCCCGTCGCCCGATCCGCAAACACGGCGAACCCCGTCAAGAGTTTGATGATCGCCTGCACCGCATCAATGCCCGCTGATCCTGGTTCTTGCTCGACGTAGACCTGGACCGTGTTGCCATAGTTCTCGCGATCCAACTGCGCGGTCTGTAAAATGATGCGGTTGCGCGCTTCACTCGACCATTGCCCGCGTACCACATCCTCGACGATGAATTGCTTATCCTCGGTTTCGGATAAGAGTAGCCCAACCGTGTAGCACCCACCCGCCGAGGTCGCCGCATTGTCGTAATAGCGGAAGCGTCGTTTGATGACTGGCAAGGCATCCACGATTTTGAACCATTCGCGTTTGAAACGATTGCCTTCGGTCGAGCGCGGCACGCCCTGGTATTCGGAAGACCACACGAGCGACCCCACATCATGCTCGATCACCGCTAACGCGACTTGACTGAACCGTTGCGGCGAGAGCGCGTGTCCTGGTTCGCGTCCGAGTGGGTCAGGCTGTCCCAGGGTCATTCCTAATCGCCGATTGTTCTCGTCGCGTTCTTCCTGCGACTCGGCACGGGCGGGTAAGCGCAATACCGTCCACTCGATCCCTTGTTCGGCGAGCAAGCGACCCGCCAGGTCATCCTCGTGCCAGCGGGTCATGATGAGGATGATGACGCCATCTTCCCAGATGCGGGTGCGGAAAGTGCCTTTGTACCAATCCCACACCTTGTCGCGGGTCGTCAGACTCTGCGCCTGTTCCCAGTTCTCGAATGGGTCGTCGATGAGACCGAGCATCGCGCCGTGTCCTGTGATCGGACCACCGACACCCGCCGACACCATGCCGCCACGCTGATTGGCGATGCCCCAGTTATCAATCCGCCGATGACCTGGGTCGGTCGTGATGGCGGGGAACAGGCGAGCATATTCGGCGCTCTCGACGAGCGCGCGTGTTTGGCGCGATTTCGCTTCGGCGAGCGACGCGCCGTAACTGGTCAGGATTACCGGGTCATCGGGTCGCCGTCCCAACCAATACGCGGGAAAGCGCACCGACACGAGTTCTGATTTGCCGTGTTGCGGTGGCGCGAAGATCATCAGTTTTTTGATGTCACCTGCCACACAGCGATCCAGGGTCGTGGCGATCAACGCATGGACGGGTTCGGCGATGTATTGCGGAAAGGTAAACTTGGTAAAGTGCAGTAAGTCGCGGCGTGCGTTACGCCGCGCCAGTAGGATCTGGGCGGCTCTCGCGGGCGTCACCGTCGGCGATGGCGGGCGGTTGGCGCTCGAGTTCGCGGGCGGCGATGGCGTAAAGTTCATCGTCACTCATCTGTTCGGGTGGGCGTTCGGCAAGTGTCAGATCGCGGCTGGTTTCCAAGCCCGTGGCGAGTCGCCCGAGTTCGCTCGACACTTTCAACAGCTTGGCGGCATCCCCCATGCTCCAATGCGCCGGCTTGAGGATCGTGGTAATGTTCATCCGGCCATCTGCCCCCGCTTCGCGTTTGTCGGTTCGGGTATGGAGCGCAAAGTTCAACATCTCCAACGCACGTGCATGTAACTTGGTGTGCGCCTCCCATTCCTGTTTGATTATCTCCGCACGGTGCGCGGCAAAGTCCGCCGCCGCGAGTTCGCGCTCCGACTGATCGTAAGCGTTGGCACGGGCTTCCCAGTTCCAACGTTTCGACTGGAGACTCCACGCGCCAGGAATACTGCCGAGTGGTTTCGGGTCGGCGCGTTTGGCGCGTGCCCCACCTGGCGGCGCCGGCTCCGCCACATACACGGCATACAGCGAGCGTTTTGGTCCCTGCTGACGATATTTTTCAAAGCGCCCGAACCAGAGCGACGGTTCGCCCGGCAGTTGTCCCCAGATCGTCTCACCATATGTCTTGGACTGGGCGCTACCTGCTTCGGCTTGCTCGTCAGGTTCGGCAGAGTATGCGGTGGCAGCGAGTTTCTTTTTGTTCACGGCTGAACGGACACGGGCCCCGTACGCTTACCTTTCCCTTTCCCCTTCCCTTGGCTCGCGGATTGGCGGATGAGTCCGGGCGAGTTCCGTTCGTAATAATCGAGCACGTCCAATTTCTTGATGAATGGCAAATTTTGCTGGGCTAATTCGGGTGCGATGATCGCCAGGCACTTGTCGATGCTCTGCACAAGTTTGGCGACGCGCACATCGTTCTCATCCTCAATGACGAGCGGTAGATTCCGTTGCGGCATCAAGAGTCGCAGGATGATCACTTGCCCTGGATTCAACTCGTCGAGTTTGCGCAGAGCAAAGTGTTGACCTTGCAGTAAGACGCCAAAGGGTTTGGGGGTTGCATCGGTGGTCGTCGCTGGATCGGTCAACTCGGTCAACTCGGAAGCTGGCTTGTGTGCGGACTCGTCGTTCTGGCGCTCGTCAACCGCGGGTTCGTCGGTGAGTGGTTTTTGTTTTGGCATGTTCATCCTCGAAATTATTTATTCGCGGGGTGCGGTGCCGACTGCACCCACTTGCCTTGCTTTGCGTCGTAGGTCATCACACTGACGGGCTGGTCCACGATCCCATGGGTACGGTCGTCCATCACCCACGCGGGTGTTT
>CAZPIR010000385.1:0-4411 GCA_964586085.1 uncultured Anaerolineaceae bacterium
GCTTTGACAGCCGACGGCGAAAGAATGCCGGTATACGCGTTGGCGAGATCGTGAAAGATAGGCGCGTACGGATCTTTCATCGTCATCACGAACGTGTTCGCATCCGGCGTCTCCATCGTGACAATGTTCTTGATGGTGGACTGGATGGGCGATTTAGTGCCGACGCGCAAAATGCGTTCGAACGTAAACTTGACCGCTTCGGCGTTGAATGCCGAGCCGTCGGTGAATTTCACATCTTTGCGCAAAGCGAACGTGATCGTCTTGTTGTCGTCGCTGACTTTCCAACTGTCCGCAAGCAAGCCAACGTACGCGCCATCGGGCGCTTCGGTGACGAGCGTTTCATAGATCAGCGCAAAGACATCGTACGAACTGGGATTCGAGGTCTGATGCGGGTCGAGCGTGTCGGGATCATTTGCCGGCAAGGTCAACGTGCCGCCGACTTTGGATGCGACGGTCGGTGCCGGCGCTTTAGTCGGTTCGGGCGCTTTGGTGGCGGCGGGTGCTGTTGTGGGCGCGGGAGCTTTGGTTGGTTCGGTGACCGGGGCTTTGGTGGGTTGGGCAGGTGCCGGCGCGCTTGTCGGCGCGGGCACGGGTGCTTTGGTCGGTTCGGGCGTGGGCGACGCGCATCCGACCAACACGCCTAGGGCGATCAACGCGAACAACGTGAAACGAAACAAACGTGACATCTCTTCTTCTCCTCCGAGAAAAAATTATTCACGGGTGTGACTCACCCGAGAAGCCGATTGTTCGTGCGCACAAAAACAAGACAGATGCGCGAGGCGACCTGTCTTGCGAACTTGCTCGGCGCGCTCAGAGGCGCGCGCGGCGAGTAGAGTGGGTTGGTTGTGTTTGCATGGATGATTAAAACTGGGTTAAAAATTTGTTGCGATTATAACTCAAGTCAACCGCGTGTCAAGCGGCATTTGCTTGCGACGCCAATTTGCGCTATTATGACGCGCAATGACTCCCGTTCGCCAACAATACCTCCGCATCAAAAAACAATTCCCCGACACGCTCGTATTTTTCCGGCTCGGCGATTTTTACGAGACGTTCGACGACGACGCCAAAATCGTCGCGAGCGTGTGCAACATCGTCTTGACCGGGCGCGAGATGGGCGGCGATGTGCGCGTGCCGCTTGCCGGCGTGCCGTACCACGCGGTCGAATCGTACCTCGCCAAGTTGATTCAAGCCGGGCACAAGGTTGCCATCGTCGAGCAAACGAGCGATCAACTGGTGAACGGACTCATGCCACGCGAGGTGGCACGAGTTGTCACGCCCGGCACGGTCGTCGAGCCGAACCTGCTCGAAGAAAAGCGCAACAATTATCTCGCCGCGCTCGTCGTGGGTGCGGATTATGCCGGCATTGCGTATGCCGACATCACGACCGGCGTGTTTGCCGCGACCCAGGTTTATGCGCGCGAGGCGCGGCAAGAATTGGAACGTCTCAACCCCGCAGAATTGTTGGTGGAAGAAAAAATAATTGGCGATTCAAAATTAGAAATCAAAAATCTGCAAGCGCCCATTTCCAATTTCCAAACTCCCGACCTGGATTCTGCGCAACGCACGCTCCTTGATCATTTCAAAGTTGCTTCGCTCGATGGGTTTGGTCTGGGCGCGTCGCCGTTTGCAACACGCGCGGCAGGGATGCTCGTCCAGTACTTGCAGGACAATCAGCGCGCCGCGCTTGCGCAACTCACCACGCTCAAAACGTACTCGACGCACTCGTTCATGACCCTCGACCCGGCGACGCGGCGCAACCTCGAACTCGTCGCGACGATTCGCGGTGGCAACGTCAAGGGTTCGCTTCTTGGCGTGCTCGATGAAACCAAAACCGCGATGGGCGGACGCTTGTTGCGCGAGTGGCTCACGCAACCTCTGCTCGACCTCGATGCGCTCAACACGCGGCTCGATCATGTGGACGCATTTTATCATGACACCGCGCGCCGCGAATCTCTGCGCGATTTGCTCAAACGGGTCAGCGACCTGGAACGACTCACGAATCGCGTCGCGCAAGGTATCGCCACGCCGCGCGATGTGGTGGCGATTCGGGTGTCGCTCGAAGTCATTCCCAAGATTCAAACGCTTTTAGACGAAAGACGAAAGACGAAAGACGAAAATGCTTCTGTCCTTCGTCCTTCGTCCTCCGTCGAACTTGATCCTTGTCCCGACCTCGTGAACCTCATCGCACGCGCCATCGTCCCCGAACCGCCGGCGAATCTCAACAGCGGCGGTGTCATCGCGCCGGATTATTCGAGCGAACTCGACGGCATCACGGGCGCGTCGCGTAATGCCAAAGACTGGGTCGCGAACCTCGAACGCAAAGAACGCGAACGCACCGGCATCAAATCGCTCAAGGTCGGCTACAACAAAGTGTTCGGTTATTACATCGAGATCACGACCTCGAATGTGCCCCAAGCGCCGCCCGAGTACATTCGCAAGCAAACGCTCGCGAACGCCGAACGCTACATCACACCCGACCTCAAAGAATATGAATCGCTCATTCTCAACGCCGAAGAACGCCTTGTCGAATTGGAAACTCTGCTGTTCAAAGAAGTGTGCGCGCACATTGCCGGCGCATCGTCGCGATTACTTGCAACCGCGCGTGCGCTCGCCGAGATTGACGTGTACGCGACGCTCGCTGAAGTGGCGATGCGGTACCGGTACGTGCGTCCGCAACTCACACACGACGATACAATTCAGGTTGTTGCCGGACGTCACCCGGTCGTCGAACTCACTCTGCGCGATGAACCATTCGTGCCGAACGATACGGTGCTGTCGAACGACGAAGCGATTCACATCATCACCGGCCCGAACATGTCCGGCAAGTCCACGTTCTTGCGCCAGGTTGCGCTCCTCACGTTGATGGCGCAAATCGGTTCGTTCGTTCCCGCTGAGTCCGCGACGATTGGTTTGGTGGATCGCATTTTCACGCGCATCGGTGCACAGGACGAAATCGCGGCGGGGCAATCCACGTTCATGGTCGAGATGGTTGAGACGGCGAACATTCTCGCGCACAGCACGCGTCAATCGCTCATCATCCTCGACGAGATCGGACGCGGCACAAGCACGTACGATGGCATCGCGATTGCGCGCGCGATTGTCGAGCACATTCACAATCATCCGAACCTGGGATCAAAAACCTTGTTCGCGACGCACTATCACGAACTCATCGAACTGGAAAATTATTTGCCGCGCGTGCGAAATTATAACGTCGGCGTGTTGGAGCAGGGTGGGCGCGTGGTGTTCTTGCACAAGATTGTGCGCGGCGGCGCGGACAAGTCGTACGGCATTCACGTCGCGCAACTTGCCGGCATTCCCAAGGCAGTTGTGCATCGCGCCGAAGAAGTGCTCAAGGAACTCGAAGCGCAACACGACAAGCCGGCGCGCGCGGGTGTCGGCACGCAACTCGCGTTGTTCACGCAGACCGACCCGCTCCGCGACGAACTTGCGCAACTCGACGTGTTATCACTCTCACCGCTCGAAGCGTTGAACAAATTGTTCGAGGTGGTCGAGAAGGCGAAACAAAAATAAAAATCTGACCGGCATCACCGGTCAGATTTTTTTATCGAAAGATTCTAAAATTTGCATTCCCGCGCCACGACGCATTGTTCCTGCCGTTCGCTTCGACGCGCAAAACATAATCGCCGTTTGCAACGACCGTGTTCGACCCAGGCCATTTGGTGTTCGGGTCGGTGAGGTTCAAGTACGGACATTGCGCCGAGCCGCCAAAGATGCAGTACGGCGCGCTCGTCTCTTCGTGCTCAAAAATCCACTGCAAGGTGTTTTGCGGCGTGCGCCGAAACACGGTGAACATCACCGCGTTCACATCGCGCCCATCGGGACGATTGTTGCAATTTGGCGCGCACGCGACTGCGCGAAAATTCAAAAACTTGCTCGTTTGTCCGCCGTACAAAAACACGTCCATATTCCCGCCACCTTGATCGAACACGACGAGTTGCGGCAAGAATGGCGTGGCGGTTGGCGGAACGGGCGGATTTGTGGGAGCCGAGGTTGGCGGCGAGGTGGGAGTGCGCGTCTCGGTTGGCGAGAGAATCGGCGTGGCGGTTGCGGGCGCTGGCGTCGCGGTGACGACGATGACGACCGGCGTAGGCGTGGGCGGTTGCGGCGTCGCCGTGATGATGAGTACGACCGGTGTGGGTGACGCGCACGCGCTCAAGATTAGACCCAGGATGCAAACAAAAATTCTCAGCCTCATCCTCGCACTCCTCTTTCCAACTCGGACAAGCCGAACCTAATTTGGAATCCGCGAATCTCCGCGAATTTATTTTTTATCCGCGTTCATCTGCGTCCCATCCCATTTATTTCATCAGCGCGTTCTGCGCCTCGGTGCGATAGCGTTCGCAGAAAACGACCGCGCCTTGCACAAGTGTTGGATCAAAAATTTTCAGGT
>CAZPIR010000386.1:0-4406 GCA_964586085.1 uncultured Anaerolineaceae bacterium
GGCGATGTGTTGCAACTCGATCCAAACAAAAAGCGTCGCTTGTCGCCCATTGAAGCGAACGCATCGCGCACGTACGCATCGAGTTCGACAGAGGCATTCGTGCCGCGCAACTCTTGTTGATGCGCCGCCATCCCGCCGCACACGATGAAATTCGGATTGATCTGATGCGGTTCGTCCAAGCGCCAATCGCCGAGCGGCGGCGGCGCTTGCCCTTCGAGGCAGTCCACGCCCGCTTCGACGAACAAGGGCGCGAGCGTTTTTAATTTGCCGCACGCGTGCAAGAATAAATATTTCCCGCGCGCGTGAATCATCTCGGCTTGCTTTTTCAAAATCGGCAAACAAAATTCGCGGAACCAGCGCGGTGGATAAAATTGCGTGTCCACATTGTCGGCAACTTCAAACACGTGCACGTCGGGCAAATCAATCACCTGCTCAAGATATTCTAGACAATTTTTTTCGTGGAGACGCGCGAGTTCGCGCATTTCATCACGATGATCAATCACAAAATAACTCGCGTTCTCTTGCCCGGCGAGCCAGTGGAATTTTTTGAGCGGTGTTTCAAGCAGTTGAAAAATTACCGTGCCGTCATCGCCGATCAAATCCATGCCGCGTTTGAGCGCATCGAGGTCGGGTCGCGTAACCGTGTGCTCAACCAAATGACGAATGGCTTCGTACTCGTCCCAGGTTTTCCACCAATGCTCTTTTTCAAACGGCGCGCCGGTCTCGCGCTCGTACTGCCAGGTGTGCGTCAGCGTGCCGAACGGCGTGACCACGCGCTCGTGCCGCAGAGCATATTTTTCAAACCAGGTGAACCCGGCCCACACACGCTCGCGTCCCAGGTCGTCGCCGCCGGTTTCGAGCGCGTAATCGCAATCGCGGTACGAGACGGTGCGTACATCACCTTCGAATTTGGAAAAAATATCCGCGCCCATCGCGCGCAACACTTGGACTGGGTGCTCGTACGGTTTGATTGAAACAGGCAGGGTGTTTTTGAATTCGTTGACGTAGAACCATTGCCAGATGTTCGGCACGAAGGGCACGCGGTCGGCGAGTTCGCCCGCGAGCGTGGTGAGAATGCGTTCTTGTCCGTTCATGATTTTTTCGATCCGTTGCGTTTGATTTTGCGCGGCTCGGTCGTCAACGATAATTTATCCGCGCCCTTGATGCGTTCTTCAAAACCGCGAAAATGATCTTGAATCTGCCGGCGCGCAAGCGAGGCGTTGCGTTTTTTGATCGCGGCGAGGATGTCGCGATGATCTTGAATCGTCGTCGTAGGATGCACATCTTTGGTGATCTTGGTCACCTGCACACTGTGATACACGACCCAGAAAATATCAATCAGCGCGATGAGCGATTCGTTGCCAATGACCTGATAGAGCGAACGATGAAACGCGCGATCTTCATCGGCGGTCGACTCGTCGGCGGCGATGCGCTGGTCCCATTGCGCGAGCACCAGCTCGATGTTGCGAATATCGTCGGCGGTGATGCGCTCGCACACCTCGCCAATCGCGGCGGTCTCGAGCCATTTGCGAATCTGGAGAATCTCGGAAATTTTGCTGGGGTCGAACGACAAGCCAAAAGTGAGGAGGTCGAGCATCGAGTCAAAATTGAATCCGCGCACAAACACGCCGGTGCCGTGTCGCACCTCGATGATGCCGAGCGATTCGAGCGCCTTGATCGCTTCACGCACCGAGCCGCGACTGATGCCCAGGTCGGCGGCGAGTTGCATTTCCGGCGGCAGAGGATCGCCGGGGGCGAGGTGATTGGCGGTGATGTAATGCTTGACCCGCTCTTGCACCGCTCGATTCAACGCCGGTTCGCGCAGAGGTTTTGCCGCGCGCATCGCATCCTCCTTAATTCGCTAGACATTAGATGTCGGACATCTAACAACTGGCAAAATTATAGGAGAGATTGCGCGGCGTGTCAAGTGACGGGCAAATAAAAAAGCGTGGCGACACATTGGCAAAAATTTGCCAATCGTGGTACAATAGAGAAAATATCTTTGGGAGGAGGCGCCAGATGCCTGAGCGATTACCCAAGATGAATAAAAGAGAGAAACTAAATTTTTTAGCGGATATCGAAGACGGGTATCGCCCGTTTGACAAGCGCGCGCTCAAAATGTTGCGCACACTCCTCGACGATCATGACGCCCAGGTTCGCGCGGAAGCGATTGCCTGCCTATGGAACGATCCTGACCCCAACTGGATTGACGTGCTCATCAGCAAGGCAACCGACGACGAACATTCGGACGTGCGCGCCCATGCAATTTCCGCGCTCGGTCGTTACATTTACGAAGGCGACGCCGCCGAGTTCGAGGGCTGGGATACACCCATGTTCGAAATCACCAAACCCGATTACGAGCGTGTGACCCAGTTTCTGTTTCGCGTTGCGCAAGACGGCGACGAAGCGCTCGAAATGCGACGCTGTGCGATTGAAGCATTGGCATTTCGCGCCGAGGATGTCGCTGTTGAAAATTTGATCGAGTGGGCGTATCGGCAAAGCGACCGGCGTTTTCGCGCGAGCGCCATCTTTGCGATGGCGCGCAACGGCGACCCGCGCTGGACCGCATACATCCTCGCCGAATTGCACAGCACCGACCCAGAAATTCAGTACGAAGCCGTGCACGCCGCCGGCGAACTAGGTCTGGAAGAAGCGACCGACACATTGATTCAACTCGCGCGCGGCAAAGGCACGCGCAAACCCTTGCGCTTGCTCGCGATCTATGCGCTCGCCGAGACCGGCGACGAACGCGCGTACCCGGTGCTCGACCAACTTTCGCGCGCGCGGGATCGCGACATTCGCGAAGTGGCGCGCGATGCGCTCGAAGAATGGTACGATGTGCGCGAGATGGACGATTCGGAAGACGATATGTTTGAGGACATGGCGCTCAAACTGCCCAACATTTGGTTGGGCAACGAAATCTTTTCCAAGAGTTGAGTGGACCACCGGCAACGCGCTTGCGTGTTGCCGGTTGATTTTTTACCGATGAAATTTTATTTTGTGCGACACGGCGAAAGCGAAGCGAATGTGCTTGGCATTATTTCGAATCGCGATTTGCCGCACGGTTTGACGGCACACGGACGCACCCAAGCCGAACTGCTGGCTAAACAGTTGCGCCGACTCGAACCCGCAAAAATTTTTGCCAGTCCGATTCTGCGTGCCCAACAAACCGCCGACATCCTGGCAAAACGCTTGCGCGTCCCGTTCAGCGTGACCGACGCCTTGCGCGAGTACGATTGCGGCATCCTGGAAGGCAAATCGGACAAGGCAAGCTGGGAACAACACCATCTACAATTTGGCAACTGGGTCGAGCGCGGACGCTGGGATAGCCGCACTGAAGGCGGCGAAAGTTTCGACGACATGCGCGCGCGCTTTGTGCCGTTCATCGAATCACTCGTCAAGCAGGAACCGGCGAACGCAAACCTCATCCTCATCGGGCACGGCGGAATTTTTCTGCTGATGCTTCCGCTAGTGCTCGCAAACGTGACGCACGCGTTTGCATTGTCACAATCGTTCCGCAATACGGCGTACGTCCTCGCCGAAACCCGCGCCGACAAGTTGATGTGTGTCGAATGGTGCGGCGTACAAGTCCTGTAAAAAGACTGGCGAAGGTTACAGACCTTCGCCAGTCTTTTTAGAGTTGCGGCAAAACACTCTTTGCCATCGCCTCTAGTCCATCCAAGTCATCCAGGTCGAGCCACTGGAGCATCGCGCGTTGCGCGCCGGCTTGCGCCAGTTTGCCAAGGTGCTCGACGATTTGATTCGCCGTACCCACGACAATGCCACGCTCGCGCAATTTCTCCGCTGTTGTGTTGCGTGACGACAATTTATTTTGCAGTTCGCGCTCGTCGCGTCCGAACACGCACCCGGTCATCACCGAGCGACGCACCGTGTTGCGCACACGACCTTGCTCGTCGAGCAATTCATCGAGCCGCGTATTGAGGCGCGCAAAATCGTTTGGCAGTTGGAATGTCGCATTCCACTCGTCGGCATATCTTGCGGCGAAAGGAAGCGTGCGTTTCTCGCCGTTGCCGCCAATCAAAATTGGAACGCGGCGCGCCGGGCGCGGCAATAGAATCGCGTCATTCAATCGAAAATACTCGCCGGCGAAACTGGTCGCCATGTCGCTTTCGAGCAATTGCTTGACGACCTGGACACTTTCCTCGAAACGTCTGAAACGCGGACGCAGGTCGAGCAAATCGAAACCAAAATTGTTGTGTTCGCGATCCTGCCAGCCCGCGCCGAGACCCAGGGTCAGGCGTCCGCCGGCGAGCGCGTCCACATCACGTGCCATGCGTGCCGTCATCGCCGGATGGCGAAACGAGACCGGTGTGACGAGCGGACCAAACTCAATGCGCGTGGTGTTGCACGCGAGCCAGGTCAACGACACCCACAGTTCGAGCGAG
>CAZPIR010000387.1:0-4392 GCA_964586085.1 uncultured Anaerolineaceae bacterium
GGGGACACGGAGGCAAGCTTAACCGTGACCCTTTTGGCATCTCGTAGGGGCAAGCCGATGGATTGCCCCTACAGCCAATTCATTTTTTGACTTTTGTGGATTTACACAGTACAGTATTCACAGAATCAAAATGAGCGAGCCAACTACTAGCACATCGTTTTTTAGACGACTCTATATCTTTGTCTCGAACATCGGCTTGAGTGCCAAGATTGGCATCCTGGTCATCGTCGGCACGTTTTCGATGATCGGTTTATTTGCGTATCTCGGCACCGCCGCGCTCGACGATAACACGCAACGCAATTTGCAAGAGCGCGTCGTGCTCGCGCAAATGTCGGCGAGTTACGTGGACGCCTTGCTCGACCACATCGAAAACATTCTCACGTACACGGCGTCCGAAGATTACTGGGCGGACACACCGGGCGCCGGCTTTTATCTTGATCAAGCGTACCAACGCCTGAACTTTGTTGCATCCCATGTTGTCCTCGTCAATACCAGAGGGCATGTCATTGCGGCAAAACCGGAATTTGGCACAACCCTCTCGTTCGGCGATTTCCCGCCGGTCATGTCCGCCTTGAATGGCACACCGTTCTCCATCGCCCACGTCGCGCAATCGGCAGGCGCACTGCCGCCGCTCATCGTCGCCGCGTCGCCAGTGCGCGACTCGTCGAACAAGATCATCGGCGCGCTCGTCATTTCCTTAAATTTTTCGAACGCGAAAATTCGTGCGTTCACACACCCAATTGGGTTGGGTGAATCGGGTTATATGGACCTGGTGGATTTGAGCGGGCGCATTCTTGCGAGCACACGCGAGGGGCGCGTGGACGGCGACAGCGATCACGGTTTCAGTTTGATGGGCATGATTCGCGACCATCGTCCGTCCGTGTCGGCGTGCCATGATTGCCATACACCGGGCGCGCAAGCCGGTCCGCGTGCCGAAGTGCTCGCATTCGCGCCACTCGAACGCGCACAGTGGGGCGTCACCGTTCGACAGAGCGAAGAAGAAGTGTTCAACTCGACGCGCACATTGCAGGCGCGCATCTTTGCGCTACTTGTCGTCATGCTCGGCGGCGCGCTTGCGCTCGTCTACTTGACCACGCGCAGTGTCATTCGTCCGGTGCAAGGACTGACCACCGCCACGCGGCGCATCACGGCAGGCGACCTGGATTCACCGCTAAAAACTTTTGGGCACGACGAAGTCGGCGTGCTCGCACGCGCGTTCGACGAAATGCGCGTACGCTTGAAACAATCCAACCAGGAAAATCAAGCCTTGAATCGCGAACTCGATGCGCGTGTGCAAGAACGCACTGCCGCGTACGAAGCCGCCGCGCGCGAGAATCGGCGTTTGTACGCGGAACTGCAACACAAGGAACAGTTGCGCGGCGAGTTACTGCATCGCGTAATTTCCGCGCAAGAGGATGAACGCAAACGCATCGCGCGCGAACTGCACGACGAGACGAGCCAAGGGCTTTCAGCGTTGATGGTTGGGATGGATACGATTCCGATGGCACTCGCGCAAGACCCGGATAAAGCCGCGGGGCATCTCAAACGCACCAAATCCATCGCCGAAAATTTACTTCGCAACATTCATCGCATCATTTCCGATTTGCGCCCCACGCTACTCGACGACCTGGGTCTTGTGCCGGCGATGGGTTGGTACGGCGAGCAACGTCTTGAGCCGCTCGGCATCCAGGTCAACGTCGAAGAAGTTGGCACACCTTTGCGTTTGCCGCCGACGGTTGAAACGTCGTTCTTTCGCATCGCGCAGGAAGCCATCACGAACGCGGCACGCCACGCGCACGCGACCAAGATGAAAATTAAACTCGTTCACGAACACGGGGTTGTGACCCTGTGGATTCGTGACAATGGCAAAGGATTCGACCCGGACAATCTCGATCTTTCGAATTCGCCCGGCTTGGGTTTGGGTTTGCGCGGAATGCAAGAGCGCGCCGAAATTTTGGGCGGCACGTTTGAATTGCAGACCGCGCCCGGCGAGGGCACGTTGATTACGGTACGCGTTCCCGTACCGATAGAGGAGGCGCTCCATGGCTAAAATTCGCGTGTTGATGGTAGACGACCACGCGATTCTTCGCGAGGGTTTGCGCGCACTGTTGAGTTATTACAACGACATCGAAGTTGTCGGCGAAGCGGAGGATGGCGCGCAAGGTGTCGCGCGGGTCAATGAACTGCATCCCGATGTGGTGTTGATGGATATTGCGATGCCGGGAATGAATGGCGTCGAAGCCACGCGGTTGATTCGCCAGCAACATCCCGAAACGCGCGTGCTCGTACTCACGCAACACGAAGACCGGCAGTACGTTTTGCCACTCCTTCAAGCCGGCGCGTCGGGGTACGTGTCCAAACGCGCGCTCGGCAACGATTTGATTGGCGCGGTGCGTGTCGTCGCCCGCGGCGAAACCTTCCTGTACCCCTCCGCCGCCACTGCCGTTGTCGAGCAATTACGCCATCAGGAAAACAACGGATCGACAACCGAATCCATCACGCCGCGCGAGTTGGAAATTTTGCAACACATTGTGCTCGGCGAAACCAATCCGCAAATCGCGTCCGCGCTTTCGATCAGCGTGAAAACAGTCGAGTGGCATCGCGCGAATTTGATGAGCAAACTCGACGCGCACACGGTTGCCGATTTGGTGCGCTATGCAATCGAACATGGCTTGACCGAAAAAGGCAATTAGACAACACGCGTCAAAATCTGACTATCCGAATTTATCAAGGCGACCACTGAGGTCGCCTTGATTTTTTTCAAAGCTGGCTCTATTCTTTCGTCAAAGGGCGCCGAGTTTTTTCTTTTCTGCGTTCTCTGCGTTTTTCTCGATGAATTCGCATTTTTCCGGTACGTTTCCCCCGTGCATCACCGGGGTATGACCCCAGTACCATCCCCACGCAACCCCATACAACCCGGGCATTTCACCCCGCATCCGCACCGGTTCACACCCCGCTGGATTGCCGGGATAAAAACCAACGCAACACCCGGGATGAAAACCCGGCTAGTACCTGTTCTTGATTTCGCCGCCACCCTCTATACTGCAGGTGGAATTATTCGAGAGCGGAAAGCGGGGTGTGTGATGTTCAAATTTACACTTTGGATCGGCAAACTAATTTTACCACTCCTCATCAGCATGTCGTGCGCGCCAACGGACATCGCCATCAACACGCTTGGCAAATCCACACCCTCACGCGACACGACGAGCGTGCTCATGTCCCCCGCCGCGCAAGCCGGGCGCGTCGTCTACACCTCGGATCGTGATCGCTGTTTCTATTTCGACATTTACACGATGAACTCGGATGGCTCGGACGTCAAACGCCTCACCGAAGATTTGTCGGACGATAAAACTCCCGCCTGGTCGCCAGATGCAACTCGCATCGCCTTTGCCTCGGACCGCGATGGCAATTATCAAATCTATACGATGGATGCCGATGGCGCGAACGTAACCCGACTGACAAACGCGATTGGCTTTAACTGGCAACCGACCTGGTCACCCGATGGCACGCGCATTGCGTTCGCCTCTAACCGCGAAGGCAACTGGAACATTTACACGATAAAAGCGGACGGCACAGAGATCACCCGCCTCACCAACAACACCGCGTACAACTGGCAACCGACCTGGTCGCCGGACGGCAGGCACATTGCATTCACGTCTGACCGCGATGGTCGCTGGGAAATTTACACAATGGACGTGGATGGCACGAACCTTAAGCGATTGACACATCCCAACGCCGATGGACGCGATCCGGCTTGGTCGCCCGATGGACAATTCATCGCGTTCACCTCGACGCGTGACCGCGCCTGGGAAATCTATGTGATGAACGCGGATGGCACGAACGTGCGCCGTCTCACCAAAACGCTCGCCATCAATCAATCGCCTAGCTGGTCGCCGGATGGCAAAACGATTCTCTACGAATCCAATTCCGAAATCGTCGCGATTGACATTCACACGTTGCAACACGTGAACCTCACCAGCGGATTCGCCACAAACGCGCAACCCTCGTGCGCGTGTGGCAACAAGAAAAAATAATCGGTACGTGAACTGGATTAAATAGTTAGGAGGTGTTCGATGAGTATGACACGACGCGATTTTCTAAAGGTAGCTGGCACAAGCGTAGCATTGCTTGGCATCGGTGCCAAGGTGGCACCCGAAGGGATGGAAACACCCCAAGTGAGCGTGCCCATCGCTCCACGCGGCGGCAACGGCATCCTGGTAGACACAACCAAATGCGTGGGTTGTAAACAATGCATGATCGCCTGCCAAAAGAAAAACAATTTGCCGCAAGACACGCGCACAACCATCTTGAGCGCCAACTCGCTCTCCGTCATCGAAACGCGCAACGTGATGGTGAACGGCAGCCGCAGCCAGCGGCCCAACAGGGAAGCTG
>CAZPIR010000388.1:0-4379 GCA_964586085.1 uncultured Anaerolineaceae bacterium
CACCAGCCCTAATAGGACTTTGATCAGCGTCGTCTTGCCCGCGCCGTTCGGACCAAGCAACGCCAACACTTCACCTTCCGCGACGGTGAGGTTGATTTGGTCTACTGCGGTGAGGGTGTCGAACTGTTTGGTGAGGTTAATTGTTTCAATCAGGGGAGGCACTCGATAAATCCTTGCGCCGATTATAAGCCCGCGCAAAAAACAAGGCAATAGGACTTATACCTATTGCCTCATTTCTGGTCTCGATTTTATTGCTCGATTATAATTTTCGCCGTGCCACCCACGACCGCATCCGTGTCGGTGAATCGAATGAGCCGCAAATCGTGGCGCAGGTACACTTTGGGACTAAGGCGTCCGTTGTACTGAATCGAGTCGAGCGTTTTGCGGTACGCATAACCTTCGACGCCGGCAAACTGCGCGCCGTTCGGCGTCGAGCCGATGTACGCCACATTCGAGCCGAGCACCGTTTCGCCTTTGGACAAGTTGAATGTGACCGGCGCATTGAATTCGAGCATCACCTTGCCCGGCGCGCCGCCCGGTTGCACCGCGACATTTTTGATTTCAATGCGCGCTGTGCCGGCAAACGTGATGGATTGTTCGTCGAACGTCACCACGCGCATCGCCAATTTCAAATCCACATTGGGCGCAGGCACGCCCTGCCAATCCACCGAATCGCCGATTTGCTTGGGCGCGATTTGTCCGGCAATCGTCACACGCGCCGCGCCGGTATCACTTTTACCTTGATAGCCAATCGCCGTGCCGGTCAACGATGAATCTTTTTTGACGGTCAATGTCACCGGCGCTTCGTATGTCAACGTGTTCGGCGCGGGTGTTGCCGCATTGCCGCCGGATGGAAGCAGGTCGCACGCCGTCATCAGCGTCATTGTCAAAACTAGAATCAACATCGTGCGAATCATAGTCACCTCTCTACGCGAATCGAATCTAAAAAAAGTGTACCATTTTTACGAACGAGTGTCAAGGCATTGCGAGTTTGCGGGGTTGCGATTATAATCACGCCGCGAAAACGACGGAGGACACAAGACCGTCACCGGTCAATCCTTGGAGACAAATGAAGAATTGGTTTTTACTCATCACGGTTTTTCTCGGCGGCATTGCAACGATGGGCATCGAGATGGCGGCGTCGCGTTTGCTACGCCCATTCTTTGGCGACTCGATGTTGATGTGGGCAAATATCATCGGCTTGATTTTGATTTACTTGACGATTGGCTATTACGTGGGCGGCAAGTGGGCAGACCGCGATCCGCGCGCGGTGACACTCTATCGCATCCTCGCGTGGGCGGGCTTGGCGACCGGCGTTCTGCCGTTCATCGCACGTCCGTTTTTGCAACTCGCGATTCCCGCGCTCGAAAAATTTGACGCGGGGCTGGGATTCGTTTCGTTCGCCGGCACGCTTGCGTTGTTCGTCGTGCCAATCACTTTGCTCGGTTGCGTGTCGCCATTCGCGATTCGGCTCAGCACGCGCGAGGTGTCGTCGTCGGGTTCAACTGCCGGACAATTGTATGCGCTCTCGACATTCGGCAGCATCCTGGGTGTGTTCGGCACCGTGTTTGTTTTGTTCGGCGCACTCGGCACACGCGGCACGTTCGTCGCCTTTTCGTTCGCGCTCCTCACACTCGCCATCATCGGCATCGCGCGCGAATTCGGCATTCGTCGCGCGCTCAAATATCTCGCGTTTCCGGCAATCGTCATCGCGCTCGTGTTGTTCGCTTCGAATCCCGTCGTCAAGGCGAGCGCGAACGTCGTCTACGAAACCGAATCGTTTTTCAATTTCATTCACGTCGTGGACGACCCGAACGGCTGGCGTTTGTTGACCGTGAATGAGGGACAAGCATTTCAGTCCGCGTATCGTCCCGATGCAATTCTGACCCAGGGCATCTGGGATTTGTTTCTCGCCGCGCCGTACTTTGCATCGAGCGACCCACCGCGCAACGTGTTAATGATCGGACTCGCCGCCGGCACGGTGGCGCGCGAGCATACCGCCATCTATGGCGCGATCCCGATTGATGGCGTCGAACTCGACCCAGCCATCATTGCGGTCGGACAAAAATATTTTGCGATGAACGAGCCGAACCTGCGCGCGATTGCGGACGATGGACGCAGTTTTTTGCGCCGCGCCGGTCAGTACGATGTGATCGCGGTGGACGCGTACCGCCAACCGTACATTCCGTTTCACCTGACCACGCTCGAATTTTTTCGCGAGACGCGCGCGCATCTTTCGCCGCGCGGTGTCGTTGCGTTGAACGCCGCGCGCACGCCGAATGATTATCGGCTCGTGGACGCGCTCGCCGCGACGATGCGCCAGGTTTTTCCAAACGTCTACTTGATTGACCACCCGAACGCGGCGAACACGCTCATCGTCGCGACGAACCAACCGACGCGACTTGATGATTTCCGCACGAACACCGCACGCTTGCGCGACCCGAATTTGCAAACGGTCGCCGCACTTGCGCTCGCACACGTGCGCGCCGCCACGCAAACCGAACCCGTGTTCACCGACGACCACGCGCCGGTCGAAAATCTAATCAACGATATTATTGTGCGTTACGCTTTAGGAGAATGAACCAATGAGCCAAATTGGTGAGCACGAGTTTGGCACATTGGCACATTGAAAGGAAAACATGCCTCGCTGGATTACAACTTTACTCTTTACGCTCATCGTCATCCTCATCCCGCCCCTGCTCGTGCTGACGAACGTGTTCGGCATTCTCACGCCGAACTGGATTGCGTACCAGTACAGCCAACCGAATTTTCCGCCGGCGTTCACGTTCGATGCAAAGTCGCGTTTGTATAACGCGAGCGAGTCGCTCGAATATGTCGCGGGCAATCGCACGTACGAACAATTCAAGGCGCTCGGCGTGTACGACGAACGCGAGTTGAGCCACATGGTGGACGTGCGCGTCGTCATCGCGAACATGCGCGTGTTCTGGGCGATTGGCGGCATCTTTGTCATCGTCGCGCTCGTCGTCCTGGGTCGCGACCAAACGACGCGACGACTTGCCGCGCAGTCACTCGTGCGCGGCGCCATCGTGACGATTGCCTTGTTCATCGGCGTCGGCATTTTTGCGACGGTCGGGTTTAATCAGTTTTTCATTTTCTTTCACAGTCTCTTTTTTCAAGGCGACTCGTGGCTGTTCAACATCACCGACGCGCTGATTCAATTTTATCCGCTCCCGTTTTGGATCACGACGACCATGACACTCGTCGGCATCACGGTGGTACAAGCCATCCTCCTCGGCGCGCTTGGCTGGTGGTGGGAACGCAAAATTCAAAAATAAAAGTAGAGCGATGGATGATCCATCGCTCTACTTTTAACCGGCATCCGCGCATCACGTGCGGCGCGGCGAAGCCAAACTGCCGAGCAAGTTGACCCAGAACATCAAGCCCAGGATGGCGAGCGGCACAAACAGAATGCCGCGATACAGTTCGGGGTCGCTCGCTTGCAACATCATCATACGCCAAACCAGATTGGCAAACGGCAAAAGCAAAGCCAACCCCGCAAGCGCCATCAAGAGCAATCCGAACGGGTGATGCGTGGTCAAACGCCCGATCAGCAAATTGCGGACACACTTGCCCATCAAGTACGTCATCTCCAGAACGCTCTCGATGGGGTCCCAGCCCGAATGCCCGGGCGCAACCCGATAGCCGGGCAAGCCGGGTGGAATGTGGCTCTCGCTCTCTTGCAGAGGATCATCGCGCAATGGCTCGGCACGCGGCGGGAACACGCTCGCATCGTGCACAGCGGACGTGGCATGGTGCACGTGCTCGGTGCGCCGACCGGCAAGTTTGTGCATTTGAAACTTGGCGAGTGACCGAACCTTTTCGCGCATCGTACTGCGACTCTCGGGTACTTGCATCGCGACCTCCTTGAAAAGCAAAAACCGACTGTCAGCGCGCGGACGCGTTGAACAATCGGTCAGGTGAACGATATACAGTTGTTGAGATGGCAGCGGAAGCGTTCATACGTTTACGCTCTCTCGCCACGCGACAAATGCGCCGCGCGGCAACCATCACGTTCTTGCTGAATCCAGTCTATCACAATCGCCGGGGGGCGTCAATATTGTTTTTTTGAATGTGATTGCGAGGAGGCGTTTTTTGCCGACGAAGCAATCGCCAATCTGATCAGCGATTTCTCGCTTCGCTCGAAATGACAATTGCCGGTGGTGCGCGCTCCTTGACACGGTACAATTGTCGTGTATGATTCGCGCAACGTCAAGGCACGTCGAGGTAAACATGCCCGGTCATTATTTCATTTCGTACTCGGACGCCGATGGTCGCGATTTTGCCAAACGATTGCACGACACGCTCACGCCCCAGTTCACAGTGTGGTTCGATAAACACGATTTGAAACCGGGGATAGA
>CAZPIR010000389.1:0-4374 GCA_964586085.1 uncultured Anaerolineaceae bacterium
GATGTTTTCAAACGCGTGCCGGTCGTCGGATCGTACAATCCGATTTCGATTTGATACGCGCCGGCGGGTACGGCATCGGGAATGTTGAACGTGTGTGTGTCGGCGATGTACTCGTTCTCGATCCAGCCCGTCGTTGGAAATTCGCCGTTGCCCGGCTCGGCATCGCCGGACGCGACGACCTTGCCGTTCGCATCGAGCAGATGCACGAACACGGTGTACGAAGTGTTCATCACGGTGAGCGCGCGCCAATGCAGCGTGAGTCGTACGTTGCGTTGCGCGTCCAGGTTCAAATCGTAACCGAGCAAACGCGCAGTCGAGTTGAACACGGCGTCAAAGGGTTGCGCGATGGTGGGCGCGGTTGTCACGCGCGTACGATTTTTGATTTGCGCTTGACCCAGGTTGACGACGGTTGGCAGGAATGGAAGTAAGGACGAGCCGAGCAATTCGTTCTGGCGTGAGACGGCGAGATGCAACGTGTACGTGCCATCGGCAACATTCGCCGGCACGCGCGCAGACGACCAATCGCGCACGATGGAATTGGGTTGCCACTCAAAGGGTGGATAACCCAGACTAATCGGCGTTTCGCGACTGGCGACCGTTTTGCGATTAGCGTCTTCGAGCCACAAACGCGCGACCAAATTATCGGGAACCTTGTTCGCGCCACTGCGCCAGAGCAAAGTCAAGGGCAAGGTGTCGCCGGGACGTAGCGGCGTGCGACCGGTGTCGAGCGAATAGCCGGCGAGCGACAATGCGCCGAAATCGGCGTCGGTTGTATGGGCAACGTTCCACAACTCGCGGCGCGGCATCAGCGTGTCCGCATCGAATTGCAACTGCGCGACATCGCGTTGACCAAATACCGCGCTGGATGCGGTATCGTACAGCGTCACGTTCACGGCGTACATGCTTGGCGTAACACCCAGAAAGAGCGGCACATCGTACGTGTCCGCGATGATTTCGCCGACACGCCACATGTTTGTCGGATACGCCTCGCGCACCGGGCGATGATCCACTTGCCCGACCACGCGCCGATCCGCGCGCACAATTTTCACGGACACCATCGCATCGCTTGTGATCGGATCGGTGACTTGCCAATACAAGGTCACGCGCGCAACGCGTCCATTCTCGGCGTGCCAACTGGGTGTTGCCGTGAGACGCGTGGTGTCCAAATCATAGCCGATTAATTTGATTGTGCCGAAATCGGCGTCGAGCCATTGTTGCGGCGTGATGGCTTGGACCGGTTTTGCGTTTACGCGGACAAGTGGACCGCGCGACGCGAGCGAAAATTTTTCCGCGAGTCCTTTGAGCGGGCGCGTGAGATACACCGCGCGATTTTCCTTGAGCGCGCGTTCGACAGCGTCGAGACGGGCTTGCTCGTTATCGGCGGAAATGGTTTGCACATCGCGACGCGAGCCGTAATTTTCCTGCATGTAACGAACCAAGGTCATCTCGCCGACAATGCCAACCAGTGTGGCGTTTGGCTCAAAGGGTTGGCTCAACGCATCGAGTCCGTAATCGTGCACGTCCCATTTTGCGGAGAGGTCGCGCGCGGTGAAATTTGCCACGAGCAAATTGAGCGGAATGAGCAGAACCAGGATCGTTGCGCTTGCGTTGGCTAAAAAGGCAAAGCGAAAACTTGCGTTCGAGAACATCGAGAGTAGGGCGTCCGCGCCGCAACCAACAAGGATCGCGCACGCGAAAAAGGTTGTCAAGAAAAAAACGGACACGTCGGCGACGTGGTAGTTGTACGCAAACAAGGTTGGTGGAATCAACGCGACGATGAGTAACAGCCATTCACGCGGGCGACGCAACAACCAGACGATACCCAGGATTACAAGTGTAAGCGCGACGATGCCCAACTCGCTTTGGAACAATGCGACGTAATCGCTTAGATTGCGCTCGATGTTGAGCGGGTTGCTCGTGAGGAACGTAGTGTACTGACTCGCCATTACCCAGCTAAAAAATCCGCCGAGCGAATTTTCGTACGTGCCATCTGCCGAGCCGACATTGCCGCGTAGCGGCAGATAAAGATACAGCACGAGCGGCGCAAGAAAAATCAGCGCGGCGCGTCCCAGTTTTTGCCAATCGCGCAAAATCGCATGGTCGTGCAAAAAAATATAGAGCGCGACGGCGGGATAGGTGAGTAAAATTAAACGATGGTGTGCGAGACCCAAGCCCATGATGAAAGCCAGAAGGTAAAGCGAGGGACGAGAGGCAAGGGACGAATATTGTAACGCGAGAAATAAGATGAGTGCGACAAGGAGAAACTGGAACGTATAAATTTCGGATGCGACGGCATTTTCCCAGAACGTTGGCGTGACAGCAAAGGTCAACGCGGCGACTATTGCGGCGATGCGGTGCGCGGTGAGTTGACGCACGATAAGATACAGTATTGCAATCGTGAGCGCACCGCAGACCGCCGTGAACAAGTTCAAACGATACGCGACATCGTTGAGCGGGACGACGAGCGTGAACAATTTGCCGAGGAGTGTGTAAAGCGGATAGCCGGTTTGGTGGGGAATGCCGAGACGCGGCACGGTGTACTGAAAGTCGAGCGTGTCGTCGAACAAAAAGACGACTGAGGGTGCGAGTGTGCGAATGTAAAGCGCGAGTGTGACGGCGAACAAGATGGCGCTGATGATCCAATCGCGTTTGCGAATTTCATTTTTCATAGCGCGGAAAATATAGCACAGTCGGCGTGATAGCGCAAAAAGGTATAGATTGGTGTATAATTCTGGGAAAGGACGAAGGATGAAATTTATAGAAATCTCGTAATTGGTAAAAAGTAAGGTTTCTGTTTATCTACAATCATTTGTGTCCGATTGATTTTCATTCGTGGAGTAAAAATGTCGCCACTCCAATTCCGGCTTGGTTTTCAAGTCAAACATCTTTTATGGCTTGTTGTCGTGCTTGTTCTCGCTGGTTGTTCGACCGCCACGCCGACGAGCGTGCCACCGACCATCGCGCCGACCTTCGTGCCGACGCAAGCATTGCCCACCGCAACGCTCGCGTCGGCTGTGCAAGCGACGCCGATCATGACGCCGACTATCGTGTTAACGCAAACCGTGCGACCGGCAACGCCACTCGCAACAACATCGCGCGCGACGGTCACGCCGGTCGCGCCCGGTTCGACGCGCGTGAAATTATTTTTCGTTGCGCTCGAAGACAAGGGCAAGTCCGGCAAAAAGATTGGATGCGACGATAGTGTCGTTGCGGTGGATCACACCATGCCCACTTTGCCGGGCATCCTGAACGCAACTCTGCGCGACTTGTTTTCGATTCACGACAAGACGTACGGCGCATCCGGATTGCATAACGCGCTCGCCGATTCGGATTTGAAAGTTGAGAGCGTTTCGATTATAAATACTCGTGCAGAGATTCGTTTGACCGGTTCGTTGAAATTGGGCGGTGTGTGCGATGGTCCGCGTGTGGACGCGCAGATTAAAGAGACTGCTCTACAATTTTCGACAGTCAAGAGTGTGGCGGTCTGGGTGAATGGCAAGACACTCGAATCGCTCTTGTCGCAGAAATAGTTGGAAGGTGAAAGCGCAATGATGAATTGGACGCCGATGGAGTTGGTTCGCAAAATGGATTTGCTTTTGCTCGCGCCGCAACTCGCGCGCGCCGAGATCGAAGCCGGGTGCGAACTGGCAATCAAATCGGATTGCTATGCCGTTGTGGTCAAGCCGCATTACATCGAGCACGCGCGCAAATTGCTCAAGGAATCGCGCGTCAAGGTTTTGTCGGTCGTCGGTTTTCCGCACGGCGGCGTTTCGACCGCGACGAAAATGTACGCGGCGCAAGATTTGATTCAGCGCGGCGTGGACGAAATCGAAATGGTCATCAACATCGGCGCACTGCGCGACCACGACGATCTCGCGGTGCGCAACGATATTCAGACCGTGACCAAAATTGCGCGCTTGCATCCGGTCTGCGTGATTCTCGAAATGGGTTTGCTGAACGAGGAAGAAAAAGTGCGCGCGTGCAAACTCGCCGAGGTGGCGGGCGCGTCGGCGTTGAAAACGGCAACCGATTTTAGTCCGGGCATCGTCACGCCGGACGATGTGCGTCTGTTGCGTGCGACATCTCCCAGTTTGCCGGTGCGTGCGGCAGGAAATATCACGACGCAAAAAGCCGCAAAGCAAATGCTCGAAGCGGGTGCGGCGCGCATCGCTTCTGCTGAGATTGCGCGGGTGGTGAGCGAGTAGAAAAGCAAACAAGTATACAGTGAAACAGGTACACAGGATTGAGAGGTGTACCTGTTTTCTTGTTTATCTCTCTACCTGGAACTATTTTCCCCAACCGAACGTCTTGCAAGTGAACAGGAACATTCCAATTAACAGGAGGACACGATGTCACGGCGAGAAATTTTTTTGG
>CAZPIR010000390.1:0-4357 GCA_964586085.1 uncultured Anaerolineaceae bacterium
ACCCAGTACGCGTTCATCATAGCAAGGTGGGCAAAGTATAGCACAGTTTGAGTTTACCGCAAGTGGTGCGAACCATTATATTTTAGTTTAGACTAACGCCAAATGACTCGGGTTTTCCGAGTTGAGAAATTTGCACCTTAAAATTGAAAATGAATTGTCAAACGCGCTATTTCTTGCTCTTCTTAATGATCGGATGACGTTGGGCGCGCCGCCGCACCTTGCCTTTGGGCCAACCCTTCGACTTTCCTCTGGGTTTGGGCGCACGAGTCGGTGTGCCAATCTGGGCTAAAACACTCCCAAAACTTTGGCGCACCCGCCCTGGGGTCAAAAGTGTTTGGGCTTTCTGCCAGGGCAGGGGTTTGTCCACCACCACTTGGCGCGCCAGCCATAATTCCCAGGTCAGGAACGGCATCAAGTCGCTCCAGCGTTCGCTTTGTTCAGGTGTTTTCAAGTGGGGCAAGGTCCACTGCAAACTTTGTTTCGCAAAGCGATACCAATGGTCAATCCCAAAGCGGTGCAGATAACTCCGCCACCAACTCCACAACGGCGGTGACGGCTTACCCAACCAAGCGAGCCACAGGTCTTTCGGATCACGGCGCGTCCCTTTGGCATCCAGTCGTTCAATGCGCACCACGGGGAAAGGATGGGCGGGCGCTTTGGTCAAGTGCTTGGCTTGCCACATCGAAATCTGCACCCGGCCTAATGAGTCGTCCGTCAGCGTGAGTGTTTCACTCGGTGTATCCCAGGTCGTGGCATCTCGCAGTTTGAATTTCGCACCGTGCACCGCGGGACGACCTTTCCCCGCAGAGGGTGGCGGCGCGCCGCGCAAACACAAGTTGGGACGGAGGCGCACAATTTTATCGCAGGCAATCTCTGCGCTTTGCTGGATGAACGGCGCACAGCCATATTCCGCATCGAATCACGCGAGGGGGCGTTGGGGCAAGCGTTGGCACACTTGACGGAGTTGGGTGACCGCTTTGCGAATCGGATTCTCGTTGGGGGCGATGCGTTCGTGCAAGCACGGTAAGGCCCAACTCCCTGGCGTGTCGGGCAACCACACGATGGTCGAGTAGCCCTGTCCCACCGTGATGGGCTTGGCGTTGGGAATCGCCGTCGGCTGATGCTCAATCGTTCGTTCGCGCAAGGTGCGCGCGTGGAGTCGCGACCAGGCGGTGTGATCGCCCGCGAGTAAGGGCCGTGCGGTGCGTGGAATTTGCGCGGTATACAAATCCAGGAGCGTCGCACGATAGAGCACACCGTCTTGGAGCGTTTCGTAGAGCATGGGCCAACCGCGCCGAAAACAGGGTTGCAAAGAAAATTCCGCAAAGGACTGGGCGCGTGGGGTCAGCAACACCGCATCGCTCAATTCAAACAGGGCATCGCGTGCTTTGCCCAAGCCGCTCTCATAGACCGTTTGACGAAAAGTTTTCAGTGTGTTAAGGTGTACATTGGCAGATGAGGATGTAGGCATACCTCCATTATCTGCCAATGGGCGATTCGTTCCAAATGCGGATCGCCCTCCGCTATTTTTAGTCTAAACAAAAGTTGGAACAGACTAGGGAGAACTCGTTATGGTACGTCTTGTCCTGTTGCGCTTTTTGGAAAGTTATTTTCGCCACCGTTTTCTTTACCTCGTGCCCATCCTCTTGATGGCCGCGTTTGCCGGCGTCAACTATATGCGCGCCAAGCCAATCTACATTTCGCGCGGCGCGATGTACGTGCAACGCAACTCGCTCCTCGCCACGCTCACCACCGCAACGAATGATGGCAGTCTGTGGGTCACGCCCGCCGACCAAACCGTTTCCGAATTCAAGGAATTGATGCAGACCGATGCGTTTGTCCGCGCGATCATTCAAAAGACCGACCTCGAAGCCGAAATGGCAAAAGGGTCCACCGCGACTGAACGCGCCTACACCGACGTGCGTAGCGCGGTATGGGTTCAATCGCTCGGCAACAATTTGGTGATGGTCGGCGCGACGCACGAAAAAGCGCCGCTCTCGCAACAACTCGCCGCCGCGTTGATCGCGACCTACCAACAATGGCGCATCAACTCGGATCGTCAAGAGAGCGTGACCGCCGAAGAATTTTTCTCGATGATGATTCAAAAATATCAAGAGGATGTGGGCAAAGCGCGCGACGCGTTGAAAACCTACATTGAACAACATCCCGACCAGGTGCGCGGCGACCGACCCTCGTCCGAAAAAATGGACATTGAACGCTTGCAAGGCGCGATTGACACATCGCTCAAACAATTGGGGAGCGCGCTCGACAAGGAAGAAAATGCACGACTCAACAGCGCGCGCGCCGAGAGCGATGTCAAGCAAAAGTATTACATCATTGACTCGCCGAATTTTCCCGAAGACCCGGAGAATTCGAAAAAGCAATCCGCGACCAACTCGGCGATTTTTGTCGTCGTCGGCGTCGTGCTGGCGCTGATCGGCGCAGTTGTCGGCGCACTGCTCGACACGGCGTTCCGTTTTCCGATTGACGTACGGCATGGACTCGATTTGCCGGTGCTCGCCAGCATCCCCGAACCCAAACCCGAACGCGCCAAGAAAAAGAAATAAGGGCATACTATGAACTCGACCGGAAAAACAATTGCCAAGAATGCGACGATTTTGATGGCGTCCCAACTCACGACCTGGGCGCTCACCTTTGCGTTGACGATTTTTTTGCCGCGCTATCTCGGCGCGGTCAATTCCGGCAAACTGACCATCTCCAATTCGATTTGGGCAATCGTCGCAATTGTCGCATCGTTTGGCATGGACACGTTGCTGACCAAAGAGATTGCGCGTCATCCCGAACGCGCGCCGCGTTTGTTCGGCGCATCGCTCGGCTTACGCTTGATTCTGTTTGCTTTGGGCGCTGTCGTCGTCGCGATTTATCTGCGTGCCGCAAATTATCCGGTTGAAACCAGTTACGTCGTGTTCATCGGCGCGTTCGCCTCGTTTGCGTGGTTGCTCATCGGAGCGTGCCAAGCCGTGCTTCAAGGTCTCGAACAGATGACCCCCATGGCTATCGCGACGATTTTCGGCAAGGCAGTCAATACGCTCGTGTGCATCGCGCTCTTGCTGATGGGTTATGGCGTCTACGTCGCCGCCGCTGTCGCCGTGCTTGCCGCGTTTGTCAACCTGGGTATTCAATTCGCCGCCATCCGAAAAATGGGGCGCGTGCAAATCGTCTTCGATGCGCGCACATTGCGCGACATGTTTCGCGCGGGCATGCCTTATTTAATGTCGGGCATGTTTCTCATCGCGTACGGTCAGGTGGATGTCATCATCATTTCACTTTTGGTGAACGAGAAAACGGTCGGCTGGTATGGCGCGGCGAGTCAACTTTTCGGCACGTCATTCTTTATCCCGACGGTTTTCATCACCGCCGTTTTCCCCGCGCTCTCCAGAATGTACACAAGCGGCACGGACGCGCTCCCGCGTTTGATGCGTAAAAGTTTTGACCTGCTCTTGATTGTCGCTGTGCCGATTGGTCTAGGTCTGTTTGTCATCGCCGACCCGCTCGTCATCATCCTGTTCGGTGCCGAGTTTGCGCCGAGCGGCACGCTCCTTGCCCTGCTCGGTCTCGTGTTGATTGCAACGTACCAAAACATTTTGATCGGGCAATTCCTCATCTCGACCGACCGGCAAAATAGTTGGACACTTGTGATGGCCATCGCCACGCTCGCGACCATTCCACTCGATTTGATGTTCGTGCCCTGGTGTCAAGCAAATTTTCAAAACGGCGCGATTGGCGGCGCGCTCAGTTTCATGCTCACCGAAATCGGCATGTTGATTGCGGGCTTGATGTTTTTGCCGCGCGGCTCACTCACGCGCGCGAACGCCTGGCTCGCCGCGCGCGCAACGCTTGCCGGCATCGTGATGGCCATCGCGGCATGGTACGTGCGTGACCAATTCATCCTTGTCCCAATCCTGGTCGGTGGGATTGTTTACGTTGCGCTCGCATTCCTCCTGCGTGTCATCGCGCCCGAAGACCTTGCCCTATTCAGGCACATCGTTTCCAGCGTTTCGAATCGCACGCGCAAAACAAGTGTGATGGCGGGAATGGAATAACTCATGGCAAAAGAAAAAAAGGTCAAGCAAACTAAACCGGTCGCCGAGTCCGAGCCGATTATTCTGCAAGGCGCGGACAATGCGCCGCTCATTACGTTCGCATCGCCCATCGTGCAAAATTATCGGCACATGATCACGCGCCTGGCAAACGAAGGACAACTCACGCCGCGCATCGCCATCATCGCCACCCTGCCGGAAGAAGGCGTGACGTACAGCGCGCTCGCGCTCGGCGCCACGCTCGCGCACGATTGGCGCAAACGAGTTTGCGTCATCGAATTGAATTGGCATCGTCC
>CAZPIR010000391.1:0-4344 GCA_964586085.1 uncultured Anaerolineaceae bacterium
ATGGGTTTCTTCTTGTGAGGGGGAATTATGGACAAATTGCGCACGATGTCGTGAGCAAATAACCGCGCACGATGTCGTGATTATTGAGGGGTAAATTGAACGTGAGTGTGATCACTTTTCAACCGAACTCGGCCGATAGGACTGCTATTTGTAACATCAACACGCGTAAGCGTGTGGAAGCAACATGGTTTGACAGCCAGGCACTGGAAAGTGGATCAGACCATTGGCAAAATCAGACGAGGAACAACGCTTTGTCCTTGCCTTTGTATAGGTAATTCCAAAAAAGTGCCCGACAGCATCGGATGATTAATTTTCCCTGAATCATTTGGACGAGGTACTTGATGAACTTTCTTGATGTGCGCACAGTTATCTTTAGTCAACTAATCACGGATATTGTATGCGTGCTGGTTCTTGCGTTATTGTGGCAACAAAACCGGAGACGCTTCGCGGGCGCATCTTTTTGGGTGCTTGATTTTTGTTTTCAAGCAGGGGCGACATTGTTGATTATCTTGCGCGGCAGTGTGCCGGATTGGATGTCAACGGTGCTTTCCAACTCGCTCGTGATTGCGGGCGCACTCTTGGGCTATATGGGTTTGGAGCGGTTTGTCGGGAAAAAAAGTTCGCAGGTCCATAACTATATTTTGTTGCTAGTGTTTGCTGGTGTGCATTCTTATTTCCTCTTTGTGCAACCCAACCTGGGAGCACGCACTCTCAATGTCTCGCTGGCGCTATTGATTATTTGTTGCCAGTGCGCGTGGCTCATGTGGCGTCGAGTTGAGCCGAGCATGCGCCAAATGTCATGGGGGATAGGGCTGGTTTTTGGAATTTTTTCTCTGGTCAGTCTCGTCCGGATCGTCGTCGTGCTCGCTAGCCCGCAACCTAGCAACGATTTCTTCCAGTCCGGCACCTTCGACACACTGATCCTGCTGTCGTATCAAATGTTGCTCATCTTGCTTGCCTATGGACTGACCTTGATGGGGAATCGGCGTTTACTCGCCGATCTCCAAGTCCAGGAAGAAAAATTTGGCAAAGCATTTCGATTGTCTCCCTATGCCATCACGCTGACCCAGTTATCGGATGGGCGTATGCGCGAAGTCAACGATAGTTTTGTGACCTTCAGCGGCTATTCACGCGCCGAAACCATCGGCAAAACAACGCCAGAGTTGCATCTCTGGGTTAGCGAGGACGACCGCGCCGCCGTCATCAGCGCATTATCGAAAAACAAGCGGGTACTGGGAAAGGAGTTTCAATTTCGGAACAAGTCGGGCGAGACGCGCACCGGGATTTTTTCGGCGGAGGTCATTCTGCTCGACAATCAACCCTGGGTTCTATCGAACATCACCGACATCACCGAACGAAAACAGACGGAAGAGGCTTGGGGTAAGATCGCGGAGCGTTTAGATTTGGCAACCCGCTCTGCGCAACTAGGTATATGGGATTGGGACATTCAGAAGAATAAATTGGTTTGGGATGACCAGATGTTCAAGTTATATGGTATCGCTCAAGAACAGTTCCCGGGTGCCTATGAGGCATGGCTGAACGGAGTCCATCCGGAGGACCGCGTGCACAGCGATGAGATCTCGCAAAAAGCTGTAAATGGCAAAATGGAATATGATACAGAATTCCGTGTCGCATGGCCGAATGGATCTGTGCATTGGCTAAAGGCTGTTGGTCAGATATTTCGAGATGAAAATGGGCAAGCCATCCGCATGGTGGGAGTGAATTACGATATCACCGAGCGCAAACAGGCAGAGGAAATGTTGCGCGAGTACAGCCAACGTTTGGAGCGTGAGGTTAAGCAACGCACGCAAGAACTGGAACACGAGTTGGCGGAACGTCAGGTAGCTGACCAAGCCCGGCGTCAATCGGAAGCGTATGTGCGCAACATCTTTGATTCGTCGCTCGATATGATTGTCACGGTAGACAATGATCGCCGGATTGTAGAATTCAATCGCGCGGCGCAGGAAACTTTTGGCTATACCCTCGATCAAGTCATTGGCAAGCATATCAATATTTTGTACGCGAACGAAGAAGCCAGTCAGATAACCTATCAAGCCACCTTGGCACACAATACCTTTGTCGGCGAGGTGGCCAACAAGCGCAAGAATGGCGAAATTTTTTACAGCCTGCTTTCCAGCGCGGTGATGCACGATGCACAGGGAAAGCCAATGGGGCTGGTGGGCGTATCACGCGATATCACCGAACGTCATCAGATTGAGCAAGCCTTGCGTGCCAGCGAAGGAAAATTCCGCAGTATTGTTGAGGTCTCGCATGATGGGATATCCTTGTGCGAGGAACAAGGCAACGTCATCGAATGGAATAGCGGCGCTGAAGAAATCACCGGTCTCTCCCGCGCGCAGGTTTTGGGTAGACCAATCTGGGAGGTTCAATTTCAAATGGTGCCGCCAGAAAACCAAACACCGGGCGCATATGAAATAATTCGTGTGGCAAACCAACAACTTCTTGCTACCGGCAATTTGCCCAGCGTTGGCAAACGCCAAGAACGCGAGATTTGCCGGACCGATGGTACCTATCGAACCGTATCCACGATTATCTCGCCCATTCAGACTCCTCGCGGGTATATGATTAGCAGTACGAGTCGTGATATCACCGAACGTAAGCAAATGGAAATGGTGCTCCTGCGTGCAAAAGAAGAGTTGGAGCAACGTGTCCAGGAACGCACCAATGAATTACGCCAAGCGAATGCACAACTGCAAGCAGAGATCACCGAACGGTGGCAAGCCCAAATTGCACTTGCAGACGAAACGGAACGGCTCACGCTTACGCTTCGCAGTATTGGCGATGCGGTCATTACCACCGATCGCGACGAGCGAATCGTCTTGTTCAATCCAATCGCCGAGCAATTGACTGGCTGGAACAACATCGAAGCAATCGGGCAACCCTTGTCCAACGTGTTTTGCCTTGTCAACGCACAAACCCATCAACCCCTCGCCAACCCGCTGACCCAGGTTCTACAAACAGGTGTCAGAGCGGGCTTACAACCAGACACCGTGTTGGCATCCAAAGATGGCCAAGAGTACATGCTCTCCGCAAGTTTCGCCCCGATTCGCGATAAGGTTGGAGCCACCACCGGCGTCGCACTTGTCTTTCGCGACATTTCACTGATTCGCCAGGCAGAACACGCGCTTCAAGATACCCGTGCCGCCGAAACCGCGAACCGTGCCAAGACACAATTCCTCGCGCATATGAGCCATGAAATTCGGACACCGATTCATGGCATTACCGGTTTAACTGCCTTGCTCAGTAATACGGAATTGAATCCCGAACAACAAGAATATCTGACGATGATCAAATCGTCGGCGGATGTGTTGTTGGATACGGTGAATGACATTCTTGATTTTTCCAAGATCGAAGCCGGTAAATTCGATTTAGAGCAAATTGAATTTGATCTCATCAGCGTGGTCGAACGCGCGATAGACCAGCCCGCGATACACGCCCGCAAAAAGGGCGTCGAGTTGATTTGCCAAATTGCGCCGGATGTGCCAGCGCAATTTATCGGTGATGGGATGCGCTTGCGGCAAATCCTCGTCAACCTGATTGGCAATGCCGTCAAATTCACTGAGCAAGGTGAAATTATCGTCGCTGTCGAAAAGCCAGCGGACACCCAGCTGCTTCACTTTACGGTGCGCGACACCGGTATCGGGATTACCGCAGAGAAACAGCAAATCATCTTTGAAGCGTTCCGGCAAAGCGATGACACGACGGCACGACACTATGGTGGCACTGGACTAGGTTTGGCGATTTCACAAAAACTGGTCGAGCTGATGAATGGACGCATCTGGGTTGAAAGTGAGGTGGGTCAGGGAAGCACTTTTCACTTTACCGTCGAACTGCAACCTAAATTGCAAGCCACCGCTACGCTGTGTCCTGATCCGGCATGGTGCGATGTGCCGGTCTTGGTCATTGACGACAATGATTCGAGCCGTACCATGCTATCTCAGGTTCTCAGCAGTTGGGGTATGCGTGTTACTGAAACTGTGAATGCGTTTGCGGGCTTGCAAGCCATTGAAATTGCCCGCGAGCAAAACTTGCCGTTTCGTCTGATTTTGCTCGACAGCGTGATGCCCAAGACAGATGGATTTAAAACGGTGGAATGGTTTCACGCCGATGCCGATGTGCGCCAGTCGGTTGTGATGTTGCTCGCTTCGGATGACGTGCACAGCGAGTTGGCGCGTTGCCACGCCCAGGGAATTGGTTTCCACCTTATTAAACCAATCAAGCCATCAGATTTGTACCGCGTGGTCAAAAGCGTGCTATCGCCGCCCGTTGAGCAACCTCGCCCGTCTAACCCAGTCGCGCTTGTATCACCTAGTGACCGAGTGG
>CAZPIR010000392.1:0-4336 GCA_964586085.1 uncultured Anaerolineaceae bacterium
TCGCCGAATTCAAGACCAAGTTCAAAGATAATTTGAATGTGATGATTGATCCCGAGCATCCTGACTTTGGACCCAAGAACAATCAGTTCGCGTTCGTGTGGGGACGCTTGAAGAACGGGCGCGGCGACCTCGTCCCGCGTTTCGTCAAAGATGGTTTTGGCTCGAACAATGCGAATGGGCACACGACCGTTTGCCAGGGTTCGCTCTATTTCACCGGCAAGGCGATGAGCGAGCAGTGGGACGGGAGCAAATTTTCCGGCGGCGATAAATTCTATTGGCAAGGTGACACCGGCAACAGTGAGTTTGTGATTTACGTCGGCGCGAATCTGGCGGAAGCGAATTACGGTCCGCCGCAACGCGTGCCGAAAATGGTTGAGAACCTGGTCAGTGGAAGCACGCGCTATGCGGTGATTGATCCGCGCCTCAGCAAGTCTGCCGCGAAAGCGTGGCGCTGGGTTCCGATCAAACCTGGCGAAGATGGCGCGTTTGCGGCTGGGATGATTCGCTGGATTGTGGACAACAAAAAAGTCAACACCGCTTTCTTGTCGAACACCGGCAAAGCCGCGGCAACCGCCGGTAAAGAAGCATCGTGGACAACAGCGGCATGGCTCGTGCGCGTCAAGGATGGCAAATTCTTGCGCGGCACCGAAGCGAACATCGTCACCAAAGCGACCGATAAAGACAAGGACGGCAAAGACGTGACCGTGTTCGCGACGAGCGATGGCACAAAATTCACGTTCGATCCGTTTGTTGCGATGGTCGAGGGCAAGCCCGTGCCATTCGACCCGAATGACGACAAGGCGAAACCGGTCAAGGGCGATTTGTTCGTCACGACCAAGGTCAACGACATTGATGTGAAAACCGGGATGCAACTCATCGCCGAATCCGCGCAAGCGAAAAGCATCGCGGACTGGGCGCAACTCGCCGGTGTGCGCGAACGCGACATTGTTGATCTCGCCGTCGAGTTCACGAGTCACGGCACGCGCGCGTGCGCGGACATTCATCGCGGTCCCTCGCAACACACGAACGGTTTTTACAGCAACCTGTCGTGGTACACGGTCAATGCGCTCATCGGCAATTACGATCATCCCGGCGGAATGATCAAACTCTCGACGTATGATCGCGTCGGCGGCAAAGCTGGGCAACCGTTCCCGCTGAGCAAACTCGCCAACAGCAAAGCCGTGCCGTTTGGTCTCGACATTCTGCGCACGGTCACGACGTACGAAAAGAGCACGATCTTTTCCGGTTATCCGTCCAAACGCCCCTGGTTCCCGCTCGCGACCGACGTGTATCAGGAAGACGTGCCATCCATCGGCGACGCGTATCCGTACCCGGTAAAAATCTTGTTCCTGTATATGAGCGCGATCAACTATTCTCTGCCGGCAGGTCACACGGTCACTGAAATTTTGGCAGACCCGAAAAAGATTCCGCTCATCATCACGAGCGATATCATCGTCGGCGAAGCTTCGACGTATGCCGATTACATTTTCCCGGACACGGGTTTTCTCGAACGCTGGGAATTTCACGGGTCGCATCCGTCGGTGCCGTGGAAAGTGGAGAACGTGCGCCAGCCCGCGATGACGCTCCCCGGTTGGCAAACGGTCAAGGTGTATGGCGAAGAAATGCCAATGTCGTTTGAAGCGGTCGTGTTCGCGCTCGCCGAAAAACTGGGTCTGCCCGGTTTCGGTCCCGATGGAATGGGTGCGGGCAAACCGTTCACGCGCGCCGAGCATATGTATCTCGCTGAGGTTGCCAACATCGCGTTCTGCGAAAAAGAAGATAGCACGGATGCGGTGCCGGATGCTGACGATGAAGAAGTACGTATCTTTACCGAAGCACGCAAGCACTTGCCCAAGAGCGTGTTCGATGCAGACAAGTGGAAAGCGATTGTCGGCGATAAACTGTGGCGCAAGGTCGTGTTCGTGCTCAATCGCGGCGGACGCTATCAGAATTTCGCGCAAGGGTACGCCGGCGATCTCGTCGCGAACAAGTACGGCAAGCAGATGAATCTCTATCAAGAAAAAACCGCGACGAGCATCAACACAATGACCGGCAAACCGTACGGCGGTTACGCAATGTACGTGCCCGCGTATCAATCGTCCACCGGCGAGCCGATCAAGGACGATGGGTACGATTTCACGCTCATCACGTACAAAGAAATCACAATGACCAAGGCGCGCACGATCACCAACTATTGGTTGCTTTCGGTTTTGCCGGAAGGTTTCGTGATGATGAACAAAGCCGACGCCGACAAGTTGGGCATCAAGCCCGGCGACAAGGTGCGGCTCACTTCGGCGAGCAACCCCGATGGCATCTATGACGTCAAGGGTGGTCAACCGAATGTGCCGATGGTGGGCAAGGTCAAGATCGTGCAAGGTCTGCGTCCCGGTGTCGTCGCGTTTCCGCTGGGGTACGGTCACTGGGCGAGTGGTGCGCGCGACATTACGATTGACGGCAAGGTCGTCAAGGGCGATGCGCGCCGCGCCGCGCCGATGCACGCGAACGCAGTGATGCGGACTGACCCGGTGTTAAAGAACGTCACGCTGACCGATACCGCCGGCGGTAGCGCCGTGTTCTATGATACCAAAGTCAAAGTGAGCAAGGTGTAAACAACTCGAATTTCAAGGGTTCCGTTTTGCAAACCAGCAAACCGTGCGGCGTTTTTCTGCCGCACGGTTTTTAATTCCTTTTTTACGCCCCAATGCTTGACATTTATAGTCCAGTGTGTATAATCAAACCGAAATAGTCAAAATTGACTATCTGAGAGGATGTATGGACCATGAACTGCTGGTGTTGGGTCTACTCAACCTGCAAGAGATGCATGGCTATCAACTGAGCGACTTGATTGACAAGCGGTTGAAATATGTGACCGATCTCAAAAAGCCGACGTTGTATCATTTGCTCGGCAAGCTTGAAACCGCCGGTGAAGTGACCAAGAGCGTGTCGCGCGAGGGCAATCGTCCGGAACGCTACACGTATCGGCTCACGCGCGCGGGCGAAGCGCATTTCGCCGAATTGTTGCGCCAGAATTTGCAGGACGCGCACGCGGCGTATTTCAACGACGACATTGGTCTCTTGTTCATCAACGAATTGCCGGTCGCCGAGGCGCGTGGCTACCTCGAACAAAAACGCGCGAGCGTCGAAGCGCGGATTGCGATGTTGACCGGCGCGCTTGCGCGGCACGATGCGAACACGCCGGCGTACTTTACGTTGCGGCATCACGAACTGCATCTCTTGACCGAACGCGCGTGGCTTGACGAACTTCTCGGTCAACTCAAAAAGCGCGCGTCACGGCAAAATATTCTCGAGTGCCTCGACGCGGTCGAAACAACGATGACGAAACGTATCACAAAAAAATAAATCGTAGGTGTGCAAACCTGAAACTTACTCTCGGAGGATGAAATGGACATTTTATTGTGGCTTCACTCGTACGTGCGCTGGTTGGTTGTGCTGGTGGCAATCATCGCGGCGGTGAAATTTGCGGTCGGTTGGTTGCAAAAACAAAAACCGGCGGCAATGGACCGCGGCTTGATGTCGGCGTTCAGCGGCTTGGTGGATTTGCAAGTTTTGTTGGGGCTGGTGCTTTTGATCGGGTCGGGCATTTATTCGATGCAACGCATCGAGCACGCGGGCACGATGATTATCGCCGCCGTGCTGGCGCACCTGCCGATGCTTTGGCGCAAAGGCGATAGCCCGAATGTGTTGCGCAACAATTTTTTGGTGATTGTTGCCGTGATGATTCTGATTGTTGCCGGCGTCACTTCGCTGGTTGGCAATCGCTGGATCTTGCGCTAGGTTTTTGAGGGAACGCTCCGGCGAGTGTTCCCTCTGTTTGCGTTATCACTGGGAGATTTTTGGATGGAAGCAAAACAACGTAATCAAATTCTGCTCGTGCTTTTTATCGGCGTGTTGATGGGCGCGCTCGACATTGCGATTGTTGGACCGGCGTTGCCTTCGATCCGCAAATCGTTTGGCGTGGATGATCGTGCCGGCGCGTGGATCTTTACAATGTACGTCCTGTTCAATCTCATCAGCGTGCCGTTGATGGCGAAACTGTCCGACGCGCTGGGTCGTCGCTCGATTTATATTTTGAATGTCGCCATGTTTGCGGTCGGTTCGCTCATCGTCGCACTGTCGAACGATTTGACGATGATGTTGATTGGTCGCGCGGTGCAAGGTCTGGGCGCGGGCGGCGTGTTCCCGGTTGCAAGTGCGGTCATCGGCGACACGTTCCCGCCGGAAAAACGCGGCGGCGCGCTGGGCTTGATTGGCGCGATCTTTGGCATCGCGTTTCTCGTCGGACCGCTTCTCGCCGGCGTGATGCTCGCGTTTCTCT
>CAZPIR010000393.1:0-4321 GCA_964586085.1 uncultured Anaerolineaceae bacterium
CTCGTACTTGTTGACTGCCGACGATTATGCGCGGTTAGACAATGTCTGAACGAATCGGCAAACGGCAAATATAAAACCACTGACGCCAATTTCGCGCCAGTGGTTTTTTGCAATCGGGAATTGCGCTAGCCGATCTCGCTCAACTTGACCGGGCGGTTTTCTTCGTACGATTTCTTTGCCGCATAGCCCATCACCACCGGCACGCGACCATCTACGCCGGTCACCGAGGGCATCTTGTTGTCGCGCAAGCACGCGATAAACTCGGTCATCTCGGCGATGTACGCATCGGCGTAACGTTCGACGAAAAAGTTCAACGGCTTTGCCGCATGCACGCCCGCGACATTGCTCGTCACGACCGTGTCCGGGGTTTTGTTGTTTGCCATCGCGACGCCGGCAGAACCAAACACCTCGATACGTTGATCGTACCCGTACACCGCTTTGCGACTGTTGTCAATCGCGCCAATCGCGCCATTCTTGAATTGCAAGGTCACGATTGCCGTGTCAATGTCGCCGGCTTGTCCAATCGCCGGGTCAACCAACACGCCGGCCGCCGCGTACACCCACTCGACCTCGCCGAGCAAAAAGCGCGCCATGTCAAAATCGTGAATCATCATGTCGAGGAACAAGCCGCCCGACACCTTGACGTACGCAATCGGCGGTGGCTCGGGGTCGCGACTGGTGATTCGCAAAACGTGTGGCTCGCCAATGCCGCCGGACGAAACCAGGTCGCGCACGCGTTTGAAACTGGGATCGAATCGGCGATTGAAACCGAGTTGCATTTTGACGCCGGCTTTTTCGACGGCCGCGAGCGCGCGATCAATTTTCGCCAAATCGAGCGCGATGGGTTTTTCGCAAAAGATGTGTTTGCCCGCGCGTGCCGCCTCTTCGATCAGTTGCGCGTGCGTGTCGGTGCTTGTGCAAATCACGACGGCGTCAATTTGCTTGTCGTCGAGAATCGCGCGCGGATTGTCGAACACGGCGGGAATGCCCAGGTCGCTTGCCATTTTTTGCGCGGCGGGCAAAACCACGTCCGCGACGGCGAGCAGTTTGACGCCCGGAATGCGGTACGCTAGATTCTCGGCGTGCACGCGCCCAATACGTCCCGCGCCAAGAATGCCCAAGTTAATCGTCATGGTTGTTCTCCTTGCAATTTGAAAATTAATTTGATCGTTGCGCGATCAATGTTTCAACATCTTTGATTGAACCGCGCCACGGTCCGGGAATTTCTTGTTTGAGTGTCGTCACCGCGCCGGCCCAACGACACGCTTCTTCGGCAGATGCATCGAGTCGTTTGCCGAGGTACGTCGCAAAGCACGTGTCGCCGCGTCCCGTGCGCCCGGCGAGCGAGCGCGGGGTGAACGGTGCGGTGTAGACTTGACCATCGGCAAACACGGTGACGCCAGAGGATTGTGTGAGCACAATTTCGCGCGGACCTCGTGCGCGCAATTTGCGCGCCGCGAGCGCGAGGTCGGTTTCGCCGGTCAAGTGTTCGGCTTCGGCACGATCGACTTTGAGATAGGTGACGTGGCGCAGAGCTTCGTGCAATTCTTGTGATTCGCGGAATACGAGCGTGTCGCCTTCCGGCACGCGCACAAATCCTTGCACGTCGAGCGCGACTGGTCCTCTCTTTGCCAACTCGACGAGCACCGCCAATTCAACTTCGCCGGCAATGATCGGCGTGATCGCGTACAAACGCGCGGCGACATCTGGAATTTCGTTGACGCGAATCGCGCCGGCAAATCCGAGTGGCTTGCAGATGCGCCGTTCCATGTCCGCCGAGTTGTAAATATTTTCAATGCCGGTCGTTTCCGATGCGGGCGTCGCAAAAACCTGGATACCTTGTTGGGACAATTCGTCAAAGCGGGAAAAATCATCGCGATGCAAGCGGGTGACCACGCCCACGCTCAAACCGAGACGACGATAAACGACGCTCCCAAAGTAGGCGCCGCCACCGGAAAGAATTTCGCTGTGTCCATCAATCACAATGCGGTCTTTTGCCATGTGCCCGAACATCAAAACGTCGAGAGAATTGCTCATTGCTTTCATCCCAAGTGATATTTTATGCAAACGTGTGCATAAAGAATATACTCTCCTGACTTGAAAATGTCAAAACGCCGAACGGTTTCTCTCGCGGGGCGTTTCATGCTATAATCCGCGCCACGATGGTGCTGGAATTTTTACTCGGCGACATAGTCCGCCTTCGCAAATCACATCCCTGCGGCGGCTTTGAATGGCAAGTCGTGCGTCTCGGCGCGGACATTGGCTTGGTTTGCTTGACGTGCAATCGGCGTGTGCTCTTGCCGCGCAGTGACTTGGAAAAACGCGTCAAGACGTTTGTGAAACGAGGCGAACCCAGTAACCAGTAGCCAGAGCATCGGTTCGCTGTCTTGCTGTTCCACTGAATTATGGACACACTCAACCCGCGCGGCTATGCCGCCCTGCTTCGCAATCGTTACTTTGATGCGATTTGGATTGCGCAAATCACGTCGAACACCGCGCTGAACGGCGCGTTCTTTTTGCAACTGATTTTGATCGAGCAAGTCACCGGATCGAGCGCGCATCTCGCCGCGGTGATTCTCGCGTTCAGTTTGCCGGCGGTTTTGCTCAGCGCGCTCGCCGGTCTGGTCGTGGACCGCGTGCCCAAAAAATGGATCATGGTCGCGTCGAACGGATTGCGCGTGCTGGCCGGCACTGCCCTCGCCGTTCTCGCCGGGCAACTGCCGGGCGAAAAACTCAACGAAGCATTTTTTCTCATCGCGATCTATGTGCTCGTGTTCGTTATTTCTGCCATCGGACAATTCTTTGCGCCTGCCGAAGGCGCAATGATTCCGCTGATTGTCCGCTCGGAAAATTTACTGCCGGCAAACTCGTTGTTCACGATCACATTCACCGCTTCGCAAATCCTGGGTCTGATTATTCTCGCTCCGCTCGGCATCAAGACGATTGGCATTGTCGGCTCGCTCTGGGTTGCCGTTGCGATGTATGTCGTTGCCACGATTTGCGTTGCGCTGATTCCGCGCGATCACGTCACGCGCGCCGGCAAACTTGTCGGCGTGTCGGAACTGCAACATGCCGGGAATGAAATTCGCGAGGGCTGGCGTTTTGCGATCAGCCACCGCGCAATTTTTGTTGCCTTGTTGCAACTCTCGCTGGTCTCGATGCTCGTGATGATTATGACGATGCTTGCGCCCGGCTACGCCGCGCGTGTCCTGGGTCTCTCCGCCGAAGATTCGATTTATGTGTTCTGGCCCGCCGGCGTTGGCATGTTGTTGGCGAGCATCTTGGTCGGTCGTTATGGGCATCGCATTTCGCGCGAGGTGCTGGCGAGTTTAGGCATGATCGCGCTTGCGTTTGCACTGGCGGGGCTGGGTTGGGCGGGCGGCGGCGGCGCGGAACGCGTGCCGCTCTTTCGCTTGCATCCCGAACTGGTGCTGAGCACGGCGAGTTTTGTGATGCTGTTTGCGTTGTTGACCGGCGTCGCGATGGCGGCGATCAACATCCCCGCGCAAACTGTCGTGCAAGAACGCACGCACGACGACGTGCGCGGGCGCGTGATGGCGGTGCAATTTACGATTTCGAACGCGCTCGGTATTCCGCCGATGTTGTTCATCGGCAACCTGGCAGATATTTATGGTATTCCGCAAGTAACGTTCGCGGTGGCAGGTCTCGTCGTTCTGCTCGCCGTACTCAATCTTGCGTGGATGATGTGGGCAACGCGTCAAGCGCGCTTGCGTCACGCCGCGCAAATTCATTCTAGTTCCACACCCAAACAACCGTGACTCAATCTAAAAAACGCATTCTCATTTTAATGTCCGACACCGGCGGTGGGCATCGTAGCGCCGCCGAAGCCATTGCCAGCGTCTTTATTCGCGATTACGCCGAGCAGTACGAAGTGACCTTGCTCGACGGCATCAAACAAGGCGCGCGCTTTCCCTTTAACCAAGCGCCCGATTGGTACTTGCCGATGACGACCTATGCCGAGCCGGCGTGGGGCGCGCTGTTTAACACCAGCAATCGCATCGCGCCGACCTCGCTTCGTTTGCTCAAGCGAGTGCTCACCCGCAAGATGCGGGTCCTGCTCCAACAAGCTGCGCCCGATTTGGTCGTCAGCGTGCATCAGCTTCTCACGACAATTCCGCACCACGTCTTGCGCTCACTTGGTTCGCATGCGCCGTTCGTCGTTGTCATCACCGATTTGTTCAGCATCCATCGCTTGTGGCTCGACCGCGAAGCAAATTTGATTATTGCGCCGACTCAGGGCGCGTTGGAATTTGCCAAGTCGGAAGGCGTGTCGGAAAATAGATTGCGCATGACCGGTCTG
>CAZPIR010000394.1:0-4307 GCA_964586085.1 uncultured Anaerolineaceae bacterium
TCGATTGTTAATGCGTGGTAACAAACAAACGAGTAGATGGGTCTACCGCGCTCCGCATCTACTCGTCAGGTGTCGCCTACTATTTGCGCAACCCTAGCCGACTAACAATTTCCTTGTAGCGAGTTGCGTCTTTTTTGCTGAGATAGCTCAAGTGCCGACGGCGTTCACCAACCATTTTCAACAAACCGCGCCGCGAGTGATTGTCTTGTTTGTGTCCTTTGAGGTGTTCGACAAGTTGGTTAATCCGCGTAGTCAACAGCGCAACTTGGACCTCGGGCGACCCGGTGTCCTTTTCGTGCGTGTGATATTTTTCCATGATGGCAGTTTTCTCTGCCTTCTTCAGCGGCATTCTATTCTCCCTTCCAAAGAGTTTCCTTGTCCGTTAATGGCGGCATTATAGCACAACTCAAAAGGGTTGGCAAATTGACTGTTTTTTGCCCGTTTTTTCGCACACAGACAAAACACAATATACAGTGTCCATTTTTATTTTCAGCACTATATATTGTGCTTTTCGTGAAACATTCGATCAGCTAGACCTCTAAAACGCCACCCTGACTGCCCGATGTGACCATCGCCGCATAGCGTTTGAGCCAACCGGTCAAATTGCGATTGACCGGTTTCCATTCGGCGCGACGACGTGCGAGTTCATCGTCCGCAAGTTCGACGCTAAGCGAGCAACCCGGAATGTCAATCGAGATCATGTCGCCATCGCGAAGCAAACCGATGGGTCCACCCGATGCGGCTTCGGGCGAAACGTGACCGATGCACGCGCCGCGTGTGCCGCCACTGAATCGTCCGTCGGTGATGAGCGCGACCGATTTGCCCAAACCCATCCCCATAATGTTTGAGGTCGGCGCGAGCATCTCTTGCATACCGGGTCCACCTTTCGGTCCTTCGTAGCGAATCACCACCACGTCGCCTGCTTTGACTTTACCGGCAAGAATCCCGGCGTTCGCTTCATCGTGCGAATCGAACACGACAGCAGGACCACGATGCTTCATCATCTCCGGCAGAACGCCCACCGCTTTAATAACCGCACCTTCGGGCGCAAGATTGCCAAACAAAATAGCCAGACCACCACGTTCGCTGTACGGATTATCGAGCGCGCGAATACATTGCTTGTCGGTGCTCTCGACGCCCTTGACATTTTCGTACAAAGATTTGCCGGTCACCGTTTTGGCATCGTTGTGCAAAACCCCGGGTCGCTTGAACAATTCCCACAAAATCGCCGAGATGCCGCCAGCATTTTCAACATCTTCGATGTGATACGATGACGAGGGTGACACTTTACAAATAGTCGGTACGCGCTTGGAAACTTCATTCAAACGCGCCAGCGGGTACTCGACGCCGGCTTCGCGCGCAAGCGCAATGGTGTGCAGTACTGTATTTGATGACCCGCCCATCGCCATGTCGAGCGTGAAGGCATTGTCTATCGCTTCGGGCGTCACAATATCACGTGGACGTAAATCGAGGTCAATCAAGTTCAACAATTGCTTTGCCGCCGCGCGTGCCAAATCTTCGCGACGCGGATCGGTGGCGAGGACTGTGCCATTGCCGGGCAATGCCATGCCGAGCGCTTCGCACAAACAGTTCATCGAATTCGCGGTGAACATGCCGGAGCACGAGCCGCAGGTTGGGCACGCGACTTGTTCGAGCGCAGCAAGCTCTTGCTGATCAATCTTGCCTGCTTTCATCGCACCCACACCTTCAAACACACTGATCAAATCCACCGCGCGACCATCCGCCATGCGACCTGCCCGCATCGGTCCGCCGCTCACAAAAATCGTGGGGATGTTGACGCGCATTGCCGCCATCAACATGCCTGGGACGATCTTGTCGCAGTTTGGAATACACACGACACCATCAAAGCAATGCGCGTTGAGCATCGTCTCGACGCAGTCGGCGATGAGTTCGCGCGAGGCAAGCGAGTACTTCATGCCGAGGTGTCCCATTGCGATGCCATCGTCCACGCCAATTGTGTTGAACATGAACGGCACACCACCCGCCTCGCGCACAGCTTGGCGCACGACTTCGCCAAATTCTTTCAGGTGCACGTGACCCGGGATGATGTCGGTGTACGAATTCGCAATTGCGATGAACGGTTTGTTCCAATCGTCCTCGCTCTGAATCACGCCCGTCGCGCGCAAGAGACTGCGATGTGGCGCGCGCTCGAATCCCTTTTTGATCGTGTCGGAACGCATGGAACGATTTTGGAATTTGGATTGCGGATTTTGGATTTGATCTGTCATGATAATTACCCTTTCAGTTTTTATGGAATTGCGGTTTGACGGTTTTGTGAGATGCGACAAAAATTGCGGTCAACTCGTTTGCTTCCCGCACCAAATCTTTAACTCGGTCAGCAGGCATTAGGTTGGCATCCACAACAAGTTCGAGCCAGAAAAGCGATTCGTCTGCTTCCTCCACTAACACGCCGATTTTGTTTGCAAAGTCTGGTTTGGATCTCGCGCGACAAGCGGCACGATAATTAGCGGCGACCGAAGTCGCTGAACGGACAAGTTGATTGCCAATCACATTTGCCGACTGACTATGCGGCATCGCTTCAACTAATCGGATTACACGCAAGGCGAATTGTTTTGTTCTTTCTTTGAGTTCCTGCTCATTCATCGGACGATTCTTCTCACAATCCAAAATCAAAAATCCGACATCCAAAATAGCTTGTGTGGCGCCGAATGGTCCAGCTCGCCGTCGCCTTGTGCCATCAAGCGTTCGTAAATCGCAATCGTGCTTTCGAGATGAGGTAATCGCACATTGGCAGAGTTGGCAAGCGATTGCGCAAGTCGCAAATCTTTGAGATGCAGACGCACTCTGCCGCCGGGCACGTACGCACGATTGATCATCCGTGTACCGTGAATTTGCAAAATCTTGGAATCGGCAAACCCACCTTGAAGCGCGGCTTGCACATTGCGCGGATCAATGCCCAGTTTTTCCGCGAGCGTCAACGCTTCGGCAACCGCTTCGGTCGTGATGCCGACGATGAGTTGATTGATTGCCTTGACCGCGTGACCCGACCCAGGTTCGCCGACACGCACAACATTGCCACCCATCGCATTGAGCAACGGCTTGACGTGCGCGAAATCGGATTCGGTTGCGCCTGCCATGATCGCGAGCGTGTGCGCCGCCGCGCCTTCAGGTCCGCCGGACACGGGCGCATCCACCCAGCCGATATTTTTTTCGGCGAGTCGTTGCGCGTGAATTTTAGAATGTGCTGGATCGGACGAACTCATGTCGAGGACAATTTGCCCCGCGCGCAAATGCGGTTCGATTTGGGTGAGCACGGTATCCACTGCGTTCGAGTCGGACAACATCAACAAGCACACGTCCACACGCGCGGCGTCAACAAGATTCGCGCAAAGCGGAATACCGCGCGTCAATTCATCGGACAGCGGCGAGCGATTCCAACCGCGCACATTAAACCCAGCGGCGATGAGTGCGCACGCCATCGGTCGCCCCATCAAGCCCAAGCCGATTACTGAAATATTCATTTCGATTTTCTCATTCACGACACGGAAAAAGTTTTCACCGCGTCTCCCCCTCTCCGTGTCATTCCTTCGCTTGTTCTTGGCGTAAAAATTCAATCGTCTCGTACGCGTGGCGCAAGTGCGGAATGACGATGCTCCCGCCAACGACCAAACCGACATTCAACGCGTCGTACAATTCCTCATCGGTGAATCCCGCTTGCACACATTGAATCAAATGATAATCAATACAATCGTTGCATCGCAGAACTTCGGACGCGACGAGACCCAGCAATTCCTTCGTCTTGCCAGTCAACGCGCCGTCTTTGTACGCCATCGTGTCGAGATTGAAAAAGCGTTTGATGCCGAGATGATCGCTCGCCAAAATTTTCTCGTTCATCTTTTCGCGGTACGCACGAAATTCACCCAGTCGTGACGACATGTTCACTCCTCACAGCGCGGAATGGTGCGATTATAATCACGCGCGCGCAACTCGTCAATAAATCGTTTGCCAAATGTGAATCGCTAGAGTATAATCCTGCTCGCTTTTTTGGCGGAGGAAATTACATGCCCGGATTTTGGGGACATACGATTGGGAGTACCGTCGCGGCGACGGCGACCACGACCTACATGGTGCTCGATCACTGGTCTACATCCGATATTCTCGTCGTCAACGCCGGCATTGCACTGGCAACATTCGTGCTTTCGCCGGACATGGACTTGTTCAACTCGCACCCGAACAAGGGCTGGGGTGTCTTGCGTTTTTTCTGGTGGCCCTATTCCAAACTCGTCAAGCATCGCGATCGCTTGCATTTTCCGGTCATTGGCATC
>CAZPIR010000395.1:0-1152 GCA_964586085.1 uncultured Anaerolineaceae bacterium
ATCGTCCTTTCGAACTGAGTCGTCACACGAGTCTGAGCGAGCGCAAGGCTCGCTCAGACTCGTGTGACCACGATGAAATACTAAATCGGATTATCTACGAATTAGGTGAATCGCGCCAATCAAACGACGGCGTGCTTGGTTCCCGGCGCGTCTTCGATCAATTGCTGAATCAACGCGACCAGGTTTTTCAGATTAACCGGCTTGCTCAAGTACTCGTTGGCGCCGGCGGTGAGTGAACGCTCGCGGTCGCCGGGCATGGCGAGCGCGGTCAAGGCGATGATTGGCACGTGTGCCAACTGGGGATTGCTATCAGCGCGCAAGCGGCGCGTGGCTTCTAGTCCATCGAGCACCGGCATTTGCAAATCCATCAAAATCAAAGCGGGACATTCGGCGCGCGCCAACTCTAATGCTTCGCCGCCGTGACGCGCGAGCGTAAGGCGATAACCCTTGGCTTGCAGATAGGTGGCTAGCGTGACAATGTTGGCTTCGTTGTCTTCGGCGATGAGAATGTGCGTTGATTGCGCGTTTATTTCGGCGATGGGTTGCGCCGACCTGTTCAACCCGATGGGGTTCGCTTGGTTGCGTTGATCGGTACTCGCGCCGGAAAAAGTTTGCATTGTTTCCGACCAGGGCAAGACAATCGTAAAGCGACTGCCTTTGCCTGGTTCGCTTGCCGCCGACACACTGCCGCCGTGCATTTCCGCCATTCGCGCGACGAGCGCAAGACCCAGCCCGGAGCCTTCGTAGCGACGCGACAAGCCGCTGTCCAATTGCACGAACGATTTGAACAAACGCGCCATATCGGCGGGCGCAATGCCAATCCCGGTATCGCGCACGGTCAAGCTCACGGTCTTGTTCGCGGCATCGCCGGCGACGATCAATTCAATCTCGCCGCCGTCCGGTGTAAACTTGACGGCGTTGCTTAGCAAATTGACCAGCATTTGTTTGAGCCGGCGTTCGTCCGCCTCGATCCATTCGACTGCCAGGTCAAGCGTGTTGGCGACCTTGATTTGTTTTTTGAGGTCGGCATGTTTGATAAAAATGAGACTGGATTCGCAAAGCGCTTTGACGGCGACCGGCGCCATCGTCAACGTGTCATTGCCCGATTCGATCTTGGACACCACCGTTTATATCGACGGCGTTCCCCAAGCA
>CAZPIR010000395.1:1162-4280 GCA_964586085.1 uncultured Anaerolineaceae bacterium
CACGTCGTTGATGAGCGCGAGCAAATGCCTGCCGCTCGCTTCGATGGTTTGCAGGGCTTTGGCTTGGCGTTCGTCGAGCGGACCCAGGATTTGATCCAGCATGCTTTCCGACAGTCCCAGGATCGCATTGAGCGGGGTGCGCAGTTCGTGGCTCATGTTGGCAAGAAATTCGTCTTTGGTGCGAGCGGCGCGCGCCAGTTCGGCGTTTGCCAGGCGCAACGTCTCTTGAACTTTTTTCTCGATGGTAATATCGCGCATGGTGGTGAGATAGTGTTGGCGTCCCTGAATTTTTAGCCCGTACACGCGCGCGCCCACGTCGCAGAATTCGCCATCCGCGCGTTTGAGTTGGAACTCGACAGTGGCGAAATGATCTGGTTGTTGCAATGCCTGGAGTATCGCCGCCGCCAAAGTCTGGATATATTTTTGGGCAACGAGATCAATTTCGTCCCACTTGCGTCCGACCACTTGTGCGCTGAGATAGCCGGAAATTTTTTCGGCGGCACGATTCATGCGCGCGACTTGACCTACATCGTCGAACAGGACGATGGCGTCCGGCGTTTCTTCAAACAACAAACGATTTTGCGTTTCACTTTCCCGCAGGGTCTGCTCGGCTTGTTTGCGTTCCGAGTTGTCGAACACGGTCGAGCGGCTCATGACATAGTTGCCCTGTTCGTCATAAATGGCAACGCCATTGACCAGGATGGGAAAGGGCGTGCCATCCTTGCGGACAAATTCGAGTTCCAGGTCTTTGACCCGACCCTGTTGCTTGAAAATGGGAAAAATTTTACGGAACAATTGCAAACTGTTCGGGGTGAACAAATTTGCGACCGGACGACCCAGGATTTCTTCGCGCGTATAACCGAGCCAGTTCAACTCGGTCTGGTTGATCATCAGGATGTTGCCATTCGCATCGAGCGAGTGATAACCGGTGGGCGCGTTGTCGTACAAATCTTGGATTTGTGCCGTTGCCTGTTTGACGCGCGCTTCCAGGACTTTTTCGGTTTCTTTGCGCGCGGTGATATCTTGCATGATGCCGATAGAGCCTGTGGGGAGTCCGTTTTCTCCGAGCACTTGCACCGCCGAATCCGCAATCCAGCGTTCTTCGCCCGCGCGTGTGCGAATGAGAAAATCACATTGCCACATGGCGCCGCCTTGCCCGGCGAGCGTCAACTGGATGGCGTCGTTGACCGACTGGTTTTTTAATTTTCCTTGCATCATTGCCTGAATGTGCATGGAGGCAAAGACCGCCGGGGTGAATTCCTGAACGGCATACCCGGTCAATTTTTCAATGTCCTCACCCATAAAAGTGTACGTGTGTGTGGCATAATCAAGCGCATACGGGATTGCGTCCGCCGCGATGATCGCTTGGCGATAACGTGTCTCGCTTTCGAGCAGTGCGCTTTCGGCTTGCTTGCGTTCGGTAATGTCGCTGAGTGTTTCCCAAAATACCGGTGTATGATTATCGGCTTGTTCTGCTTTGGATGTGATGCTGACCCAGCAAGTCGCGCCATCGGGTCGCACGATTCTCAGCTCACACGTATGGGGCGTGCCGGTGGTGGCAAGGTGTCTGTGATGCGAGTAGTACGCGTCCTGGTCTTCACCCAGGATAAAACGTGACAGCGGCTGGTTGACCAAATCCGTTCTGGCTTTGCCAATCAAGCTCGCCGCCGTTAGATTGGTTTCCAGGATGATGCCATGGCTGTTGAGGGTGAGATAACCGGTCGGGGCAAGATCATACAGGTCAAAATATTTGGCACGGGAGGCGTCCAATTCCAGGTGCGCCCGGGTTAATTCCTCGTTCTGCATCTGCAATTCGGTTTGGTGTGTGCGGAGATTATCGAGTGCCTGATTTAGTGATTGCTCGGTGCGTTTGCGTTCAGCGATTTCGGTTTGCGCGAGCGCGTACAGTCGCGCATTCTGAATGAACGCGGCGGCGGTGTTGGCGACCAAGCCGAGCGCCTTGACATCTTCGGGAGTGAACCGCTGGGGCACATAACTTTGCAGTTGAATCAAACCCAACACCTGATCTTGGGCAAGCATCGGCACGTAAACGGCGGATTGCGTTTCTTGCTTGTCGGCGCCTAGTCGCACCACGCGCGTTTTTTGGAATCTGCTTTTTAGTTTGTCGGGAATGACGAGCGGCTCGCGCGTATGAATGACCTGGCTTTGCAGACCTTGTCCGATGGGCGCGAGCGGAAATTCTGGAAGCGTGGCAACATCTACGAGTGCGTTGTCTACCAGAACCTGGACGGCTTGGATCATTTTTCGCGCGGCATCGAAACGCGAGATAAAGATGTGACCAGTATCCGGGAACAGCTGTGCAAGCCCGTGCATGAGGATGCGATAGATCGCCTCTTCGTCGAGCGTTGCGGCAAGCGAGTGTTGAATTTCGGCGACGGTGCTTAACAGCGTGTTGCTTTGGCGCAAGGCCTGCTCCGCGCGTTTGCGCTCGGTAATTTCGCGTGACACGCCTAACGCTCTTAATCCTTGCGCGTCGTGCAACAAGGTGGTCACGACTTCGGTCCATACCGTCGAGCCGTCTTTGCGCGTTTGTTCGATCTCGTGCGTTTGGGTTGCGGCGCGGGCATCGCCAGCGAGAAACGCTTGAATGCGCGCGGGCAAATTTTCGTGAATGATTGCCGCCGAAGCCGGTGTGATCATTTGGTCGAGGGGTTGCTCCAATGCTTCCGTGGCGGTATAACCGCGCAGACGTTCGACGGATGGGCTGACATAGGTAAAGCGCATCGAGTTCAAATCGAGAATCCAAATCACATCGGCGGTGTGTTCGGCAAGTAGACGATATTGGGCTTCACTTTTGCGCAAGGCAATCGTGGTTTGTTGATGATGCGCCAATCGTTGTTCCAATTCTGCAATCTGTTGGCGTAATGCGGCATTCGCATGATCGGGCAGTTCGGGGATGCTCATGGGTGCTTGTCCTTGTGCAGGCATTTTCGTCAAAGGATCACGTCCCGGAAAAAGTTGACAAAAAACCTGTCACCACAAAAGGGACAGGTCGCGAGGCAAAAAATACCCACGTAGGTGGCTCGGCGGACGTGTTCGGCGTTGAATCCAGTCCCGTAGCTTTGCGTCCTCGTCTTTCGACGAGTTTGCCAGTGTC
>CAZPIR010000396.1:0-4263 GCA_964586085.1 uncultured Anaerolineaceae bacterium
CGGCGAAAGAGGTACGGCAGATGGAAAGCGTTCGCAAAGCGTACCTGGGTTTGTAATACCAAGCAAAACAAAGGCACCGTCATCACGCGATGACGGTGCCTTTGTTTTTGCGACGCATGCGCGCTCGCGTCACGGAAACAAATAGTTGAGCAACGCAATCGGTTTGGCAAAATCCGGCACGATCACATCCGCACCGGCTTGAACGAGCACCGCGCGTTTTTGCGGTTGCACCCCCGCGCGCTTGTCCTCGTCCGTCGCCAAGCCGATGCCAATGCCGCCCACTGCTTTCGTGTCCGCAATTTCCGGCTTGCCATCGCCGAACGTCACCAGTTCACCCTCGCGCAACGAATACTGTTGCACCAAATTGTTGATGACCACTTTTTTGGAATGGTTTTTGTAATCGGCGTGCGCGCCATGGATGCCGGCAAAGAACGGCGCAATGCCCAACAAAGCGGCTTCGCTTTTCACAAATTTTTCGAGCGTGCCGGACGCGATGTAACACGTGACGTTGCGCACGGCGAGGGTTTGCAAAAACTCGAACGCGCCGGGCACGAGCCAGTCCGCGCGCGTATTTGCGCCGGACCCGATGGCGGCGATGCGCGCATGGATGCGCTCGTCGAGTTGCGCCCAAAAATGTTCGAGATACGTGGTCGGCGCGAGCGGTGTGCCGCCACGTTTTGTGATTTCTTCGGTCAAGCGAATCATTTGATAAATCGTTTGCTGACCGGATGTGCTGTAAATCAAATCGGTGATGAACGCATCGAGCGCGGATGCGCTTTCGGGTTGCGGCGTCGCGAGCAATTCGCGCAACATGAGCGCGTGCATAATCTCGACCCAGCCACTCCGCAACAATGAGAGCGTGCCGTCAAAATCGAAAATCGCCACGCGGATGCGCCCGCGTGAAATAGCGGGATTGATAATTTCCATTCATCTGCTCCGAAAAAAAGTTTTCGCCATCATAAATCAGAACGCGCCAAACGGCAATTCGCGCGCACAAAAAACCCAGCCACCTCGCGGCGGCTGGGTTGAACATTCAGATCGCAAAACCTAGTTGCGCTTGCGCCAGACTTTGCCAAGCCAGAGCGCCGTGCCTGCCCCGGCGCCAACGAGACCAAACAGAACAATGATGTTCACACGCGCGTCGGTTGCTTGCGCGCCAAACTGCGACAAGGTCACAGCGGTCGGCGCGGTTAGATCGAACACCGCCACCATCGGGTCGTGGTCGCTCCAGCGTGTGGCGAACTCGGCATTCGCATGAACCACATCCACGCGTTGCCGCTTCGCGGCTAGACCGCCGGACACCAGGATGTGTTCCAACGCTTGCGAGTTACCTTGGTACACGTACGAGTAACGTTCACCCGGCGCCAAGGTTTCGACCAAGTCGGTCATCATGCCGCTATTCTTGATCGTCGTCAATGGATTCGAAAATTCGAAATCGTTGAGGTCACCTAGCACAACAACGCGCGCATTCGAATCAATCGTGAGAATGTTCACGACAAAATCGCGCACAATCGTCGCTTGTTGATTGCGTTGCGTTTCCGAAGAAAGCGTCGGCGGTTGGTTCGGACCATAGAGCGGTTGATCGCCGCCCTTTGAGTTCCAGTGATTCGCAATCACAAAGATCGTCGAGCCGCCGAACGTGAATTCGCCGATGAGCGGTTTACGGCTCGCGTTGAACGCGGCATTCGTCGGGTCAATGCGACCGGGGCTGTACTGCAATTGCGGCACGCCGGCATTGTTGATGACCGAGTTTGCCGTTGTGGAACCGGCGCTCCCACGATCCACGAATGCCAAGCCACGATCTGTGCGATACAAGAAACCTTGGCGAATGTTACCACCCGGTTCGCCACCATCCTGATCGTCCACGGGGTTAATGTCACGATATTGATAGGTCGGTCCGCCAGCACTGGTGATGGCGTTGATCAGGGTATTCCAGGTCGTGCTGGCATCCACCACCGCATCATTCGTCGCGCCATTATTATCTTGCACTTCTTCAACGGCGATAATGTCAGGTGATTTCAAATTGTTCACGATAAGGTTTGCCAGTCCGCTGAATTTCGTTCCACCATCGCTCGAATCCAGGTTCTCGACATTGAACGTAGCGATAGAAAACTGTGAACCGGTCTGTGCTGTCGTCGTTTCTTGCGCCAAGCCGCCGGAAACGAGCGTGGGCAGAGTAGTCACTTCGAGTTTGTAATTGTCGAAATTGTAATCTATCACACCGACAACCGTCGCAAACGTGTCGCCCACGTTCGCGGCAGGCAAAGGCGAGGCACCCGTAATCCAGTCATTCAAGATGATGCGTTCAGGATTGTAATCGGTCGAGCGAATAATCACGCCACCACGCGTGGTACGCACGCTCGCGTTCGCGCCGCCATCGCCAATCACCGGAATTTCGCGGTTCGTCGTAAAATCAGAACGCGGACCAACGACAACCGCGTTGTTAATCTGCACGTACATCCCTTCGAGGGATTCGTAAAAATCAATGCCATCGCCCGCCGGGTTGTACGCGCAAGTTGTTTCGACGTTGCAGGTGCCGGTGTTGATAACCGTCGAAGGTGGCACACGTCCGCCGGTGCCAAGCACGATAGCGGCGGGCAACGCATTGCCACTCGAAACGAGCGTGACGGTAGGTCCGGTAATTTCAGTAAGCGTCAATCCGTTCGTGCCAGGACGATATTCAGAGACCGTGCCATTAACAGTGACGCTGTTACCCACTGCCGCCGTGGCAGGTGGTGTCGTCGAGGTGAAAACAAAAATACCTTCCGAAGTTGCGTCGTCCGCATCCGGGCTGGGGTCTTGCATGTAAAAACCATTCGCACGCACCGCCGTCACGATACCGGGAACGTTCGTTACGGTTAGTCCATTCAATGGCGAGATGTGGGCAGAACCTTGAATATCACGGATGCGGGTCGCGTCATCATTGGTGATGGTGCCAACGCCCTGACCATCATTCACACCAACCCCAACCACATTCGTTACATTGACATAGAATGTCTCATTGCCCTCAGCTGTTGTATCTCCGTTAACGGTGACAACAAATGTAAAAGTCGTATTGCCTTGAGCAATCGTTTGTCCCGTCAACGACCGCGCCGTGTAATCGTTATTGGCAGTCGTTGCGTTGTTATCCTGGGTCGCAATATCAAAGGTCACACCACCAACAGGGGCGGGTTGAGCAGCGCCTCGCGGTATTTTAAAAGCTGCTGGTAGGCCTTATCCAGGTTGGCGTGCTTGCCCTTGTACTCCCAGGCGAAGTGGTCGCGGTACCATACATCCGCGAAGCCCTGCCCGCCGTCCTGTTTGCCGGCCCCGGCCTCGAAGGTGAAGCGCTCGCCGGTCGGGTCCAGCTCGGCCGGCGTCGGGTGGCCCACCAGCCGGCACAGGTCGATGAAGTGCTGCTGGTAAGCGGAACGCTCTTTGAGCGTGGCATTGCGCCATTTGGCGACGAAATCGTTTGGGGAGAGGGAAGCAGGCATGGGTTACCCCCGGTATCGGAATCTCAATTCAGATCGTCTCATCTACGACTGCCAATATACCCCATCCTGTGCATCCTGTCTATCCTGGCCTCAATTCAAGAGCTGGCTCCCAGGGCAGGGTAAAACTAAAACAACTGCCCAGGCCCACTTCACTTTGTACTTCAACACTTCCGCCTTGCAGCTCGACCATCTTCTTTACCATCACCAACCCCAGGCCCGTGCCTTCGTATTGACGGGCCAGCTTGCTGTCAAGCTGCACAAAAGGCTGGAATAATTTGGCCTGGTCTGCGGGGCTGATTCCGATGCCGGTATCCGTAATTTCAAAACGCATTCGCTTTGCAAGCACATCGGGGATCACTTGAAGTTTGACTTTGCCGTTGTTGGGGGTGAATTTCACAGCATTGTTCAGCAAATTGACCAGGATCTTGGTCAGGCGCGGCGGGTCTGCAAGCAGATACCCGGCAGTTTCAGGGGCAGCATATTCCAGTTCGATGGATTTTTGCTCTGCAAGGGGTCTGATAAAACCCAGACTCGCCTTGCAGATCTGATCCACATCCACCTTTTCGGGTTGAAGATTAAAATTATCGGCCTGGATCTTGGAGAAATCCAAAATATCATTGATGATCCCTAAGAGACGGCTGCCGCTGGAATGGATGATTTGCACGGCCGCCGCTTGTTTTTCATTCAAAGGTCCGCGCAAACCGGCCAACAGGATTTCGGAAAATGCTAATACCCCGTTGAGCGGCGTGCGTAACTCGTGGCTCATCATCGCCAGGAATTCATCTTT
>CAZPIR010000397.1:0-3628 GCA_964586085.1 uncultured Anaerolineaceae bacterium
CGGCAACATTGTGCTGAACAGCGTGATGGGCGCAATCGGGAACGAATTGCATCAACGCTTGTTCTATACCGTGCCCGCGTATCTCGAAGACCCGTTTACCGTGATCTTGGCGGAGAATGAACAGGACAATCGCGCCACCGTCATTTGGATTCAAACCCAATTCAGTTTGCAAGAACATCAAATTGACGGCGACATTGTGATCCTGTTCGGCTTTGGTTCGATTGAATTGTTGATTGCGGCAATCGAACGTGCCGAGTAAGGCAAGCCGCATGGATCAATTCGCACTCCTCGATCAAATTCCAATCGGCGCGCTGGTCGTGCAAGAAAACTGGCACGTCATTTTCTGGAACAGTTGTCTGGAAGAATGGACGGGCATCGCCCGAGAAAAAATCTGTGGCGTTGACCTGCGCCAGGTTTTTCCAGAATTACAAAAATCGTTTTTGCCCGAACGAATCAAAAGTATTTTCGTCGGCGGACCGCCCATCGTTTTCTCGTCTCAATTTCACAAGCACATCGTTCCCATCAAAACGCGCGATGGCAAATATCGTGTGCAACACACCATTGTGACTGCCGTGCCCGATTTTGAGACGAATCAGTTTTACGCGCTGTTCGCCATCCAGGATGTCACCGAACTCGCGCATCGGCTCGACGAATATAAAACGATACGCGACCTGGCTGTCCAAGAAGCGCAGAGACGCGAACGACTTGAAGAAGCCGAACATTATCAACGCTTGTTAGCCGAGGCATTGCGCGACACCGCCGCCGCGCTGAACAGCGCGTTACGCTTGGACGATGTCCTGGATCGCATTCTCGAAAATGTGGGGCGCGTGATTTCGTACAAGATGGTGGACTTGATGCTCGTCGAAAACGAGCACGCGCGTGTGGTGCGCAGTCATCAAAAAATCCAATCCACCTACTCGGCGGTCGGTTATACACTCACCATTGCCAAAACGCCTAATCTGTGTCACATGGTCGAAACCGGCGAACCGATGATCATTCCTGACACTCTCAAGTACGTTGGCTGGGTGGATATTCCCGAAACACGCTGGATCAAATCGTATGCGGGCGCGCCCATCCTGGTGCGCGGCGAGTTAGCCGGGTTCCTGGGTCTGTCGAGTGATGAGCCGAATTATTTTTCCGTCGGCATCATCGAGCCACTCAAAACATTTGCCAATCAGGCGGCGATTGCTCTGCAAAATGCGCGCCTGTATGCCACGGTCGAAGAATCCGCGATCACCGACGAGTTGACTCGTTTGCACAATCGGCGCGGGTTGGGCGAATTGGGTGAGCGTGAGGTGGCACGGGCGCAACGATTTGGACATCCACTCACCGCCATTCTGCTCGACATTGATTACTTTAAACAGGTCAACGACCAGTTCGGTCATTCCGCCGGCGACCGCGTGTTACGCGCGCTGGCCGATTGTCTGCGGCAACATATTCGCAACGTGGACATTGCCGCGCGCATCGGCGGCGAAGAATTTGTGATCTTGTTGCCCGAAGTGGATCTGGCGACCGGCACCCAGATTGCGCGGCGGTTAGGCGAGATCATCGCGCAGATGCATGTACCCATCGAACGCCCCAAGCCGATTACGATTACGGTGAGCATGGGCGTTGCAACAATCACACCCGACATTTCCAATTTAGCGCAACTGATTCAACGCGCCGACCAAGCCCAGTATCAAGCCAAACAAAACGGACGCAATCAGGTTGCCGCCTTTACCCATTCATGAAACAAACCATCTCGATCATCATCCCAGTTCACAACGAACAAAACAGCATGCCCAAGTTGCTCGAAGGATTACGCGCGTGGGAAAAACGCGCCGAGATCATTTTGGTGGACGACGGCTCCACTGACCGCAGTGCCGAGATCGCGACGAACGCTGGCTTTCGCGTAATTCGTCATCGCGTCAACAAGGGGTACGGCGGCGCGCTCAAGACCGGCATTCGCGCGGCGGCAGGCGACATTATCGTGATGATGGACGCGGACAGCGAGCACAACGCCGACGACATTGAACGTTTGCTCGATGTGTTCGACGATAATGATATGGTGGTCGGCGCGCGTGGGCGCGGATCGAATGCGCCGCTCGTGCGACAACCCGGCAAATGGCTTTTGCGCATCGTTGCGAATTATTTAACGCAAACCAAAATTCCGGATTTGAATTCCGGCTTTCGCGCAATTCGCAAAGATGTCGCCAAACGATTTTTGCATCTCTTGCCGAACGGCTTTTCATTCTCGACCACAATTACGCTCGCGCTTTACAAAGGCGGCTACAGCATCGCGTACGTGCCAATCATCACGTCACCGCGCGTGGGCACGAGCACCGTCAATCCAATCAAGGACGGATTCAAGACCTTGCTCTACATCGTTCAGATGATCGCGCTCTTTGATCCATTACGCGTGTTCATTCCAACGAGCATCGTTTTATTCTTGCTCGGCATCGGATACTGGGTTTGGGACATTATCGCTCGCGAACGCATCAACATTCCGTCGGGCGCAATCATCGTCATTCTCGCCAGCATCATCATTTTCATGTTCGGCATTCTCGCCGACCAGGTCAGTGCAATTCGGCGGGAAAAGTACGAATAGTTAGTTCGTTTGATAGTTGGATCGTTGGCGTGTTTTCTCGTTAAACAAACCATCCAACTTGCAAACCAACAAACGGAGTACGAATGGCACTCGGAACATACGTCAACATCGCGAAAGCGATTGTCAATAATAAAACCGGGCACGTTGATTTGCCGAATATGGCAACGTTCATCGTCACGTGGCGATGCAACTTGCGTTGCTTTATGTGCGACGTGTGGAAGAAAACCGACCACGACGATATGAGCGTGGACGAAATTCGCAACGTGTTCAAACAAATTCCCCACCTCGATTCATTGCGCATCACCGGCGGCGAGCCATTCTTGCGCCGCGATTTGACCGAACTCACGCAAGCCATCATCGAAGAAAATAATCCAACCGTCGTGCATGTGACGACAGCGGGCGTGATGACCGAACGCATTTTACAATACGCCCAAGCGGTTGGCTCGAAAAAATTGCACCTCAAACTTTCGATTGATGCGGTTGGCGCGCGGCACGATGAGATTCGCGGCTATCGCGGTTTGTACGACAAGGCGATGCGCACGTTGCGCGGCTTGGTCGAACTGCGCGAGAAATATGGATTCTATGTCGGCGTCAATCAAACAATCACCGACCGCAACTGGGATCACATCGAACCTCTGCGCGATGAAGTGGCGAAACTCGGTGTGAGCGTGCATTACGCGATTGCAACCGATCATTACACGCTCTATCGCATCAACACCGACAAGGAAAAAGATGTGCCCGATATGAAATCGGTCTCGATGTCCGAGTTCACACCTGAGCAACTGAAATATATTTTCGAGCAATTGGATCGGCGCGATGGCATTCACGACATCCCGGAATATCTCGTGCAAAAATATTACGTGCGCGGACTGAAGAATCGCTTACTCAACCATCGCGAAGACCCCAAGCCGCAATGTATCGAGCTCCACAATCACATGCGTCTCATGCCAAACGGCGATGTCGTAACGTGCGTTTATTATCCGACCGTCGTCGGCAATTTGCGTAAGCAAACGTTGCGAGAAGTTTGGTACAACGACACGA
>CAZPIR010000397.1:3638-4253 GCA_964586085.1 uncultured Anaerolineaceae bacterium
CGCAACAACGCGACGTCGTTCGCAAATGTCCAGGATGCTGGGCAGGGTGTGAAGCCAAGCCCAACGCGATTTACACCGGCGATATTACCAAAGCATTTTGGATGGGCAGTCCAACGGAGCCGACAAAAAGTTCGCCGGCTCCCGTCAAGGCATAACAAAAATTTTGAATCATCAAGGCACAAAGCCACATCGAGAATTTTCACATCTCGGCTTTGTGCCTTTATCTTGAATGGCGAAGATAAAGTGAGCGACACATCTCTCACCGCGCTCTCCCCCCTCGATGGACGATACGCGCGCGAAACCAAAAATTTGCGCGACCATTTCTCCGAGTATGCGTTCATCCGCGAGCGCGTCCGCGTCGAAATCGCTTACCTCATCGCACTCTCCCGCGACGCGCATCTCGTTCGCTCACTCAGCGATTCCGAAATCTCCACTCTCCAATCTCTAATTTCCAATTTCCAAACCACCGACGGCGAACGCATCAAGGAAATCGAAGCGCGCACGCGGCACGATGTCAAAGCCATCGAGTACTGGTTGCGCGAAAAAATTTCCGCGACCTCGCCCGCCGATGTGATCGAGTGGTTGCATTTTGGCTTGACCTCGGAAGATGTACAC
>CAZPIR010000398.1:0-4250 GCA_964586085.1 uncultured Anaerolineaceae bacterium
CATTCCGACTTGTGAGGCACGAATAATTCTTGAAGATCAAGCGAACGATAGAGGCGTGCGCGCGCCTCTTCCTTGGGCGTTGGTTTGGGTTGTTGTTGATATAGCAAAACCGTTTTGCGCAACGTGTCCACGACAACGCGACAGTTTGTGCAATCGGCAAGATGCTTTTCGATTTCAGCGCACACCGATTCGGTTGCCTCGCCATCCAGGTAGCCGGACAAATCACCCAACAAATGTTTGCACTCGCCGTGTTCCATCACGCTTCCTTTGTTTCTTGACGCGCAACCATTTCGCTGAAATAACCACTCAGACGTTCACGCAACCACAACCGTGCGCGATGCAAGCGCGTCTTGACCGCTTCGTTCGAGATGCCTAATACTTGCGCCGTCTCTTCTGTGTCGAGTTCTTCGAGATCGCGCAAGACGAACACGGCACGCAATTTTTCCGGCAGTTCACTCACCGCGCGATCCAGCTCACTGCGCGCTTCGGTGCTCGCGTATTCGGCATCGGGCAAACAGCACCAATCGAACAACTGGCGCGGCGTTTCGATCAAGCCCTCGTTCTCGACCAACTCTTCGACCGAAACCGTATTGCGACCGGGCTTGCGAATTTTCATCAGTGCGGCGTTGTAGGCAATCCGATACAACCAAGTCGCCAAGCCCGCGCGCCACTCGAACGTATCAATCGCTTTGAACGCGCTGAGGAACGTTTCCTGCATCACATCTTCGGCTTCGGCTTCGTTCCCCAGCACGCGCAATGCAATGCGATAAACCGTGGGCGAATGTCTTTCGATACATACCGCGCACGCGGATTTGTCGCCCGCACGAATCCGCTCGGCTAATTCACGATCTGTCAGCGTCTCTGTCATGGATGATCCAGCTACCTTTCAAGGTGAGCCGCATCATACCACACGACCAAACATCCTGCAACCGAATTTTACGGACCGGTCACGGTTGGGTAGCCGGACGCTTTCCATACATTCAATCCACCGGCAAGACTCGTTACCTGGGAAAATCCGGCTTGACGCAAAATGTCGCGTCCCGATGTACTCCGATTGCCCGAACGACACACGACCACGATCTCCTTGTCACGCGGCACTTCGTTCACGCGTGAAGCCAACGAACCAAGCGGAATCAAGGTCGAACCTGGAACGTGAAAATCATTCCATTCACTTGGCTCGCGCACATCGAGAATGAACGCGCCAGCATCGCGCTTGGCGACGGCTTCGGCGGTCGTGATTTCACTCGGCATTGCTTTGGCATTCGTCGAGGGTTGCAACAACACAACACCCAGCGCAACCAGGACGACCACGGCAACAGCAACCAACCAAATCACATTCGACGGACGACGCACGGGTTGAGATTGTCTAGTTTTGCTCATGTGCTTTGACTCCTATGCGCCAATCGTCGCATTGACCTGGATGGCAGGCGGTTTCTCGAAATGTTTTTTCACCGCGCACTGTTCCGCCGAACGAATGACCGCCGATTTATATTTTTCCGGAAAATCTGCTGGCAGTTGAATGTCGAGTGTGACGTTCGAAACCATGTGCGTCGCGGGATCAAAATCCATGTGTTGAATCAACCGGATATTTTCGGTCGGCAAGCCGCGTTGCCGGCAAAAGCCCAGGACGTAAATGCCGGCACACGTACCCAGCGACGAAAGAAATGTGGTGAATGGAGTGGGCGCAGAACCTTCGCCGCCACCTTGTGGGGGTTGGTCGGTCTTGATGGTAAATTCGCCAATGTGCGCGTCCACGCGTGCGCCGCCGGGAAAATCAATGATCATGTCCATCTGTGCATTTCTCCAAGTTAAAATTGTTCTGCCAATTAGATGCGCTACACACGCAAAGGTTACATCTTACTTGCCAATGTTCCAATCGCTGGCAAATGTGGCGACAAGCGTTTGAATCGCGCCGGCATCCTCAAGCAACACGCCCAGGTCGCGGTGCGTGTCGAGCGCGGCAGTCGTCAGCCGGGTCGCGCCGACGAACGCGCGCGCATTGTCCGCGAGCACCAGTGTGCCGTGCATATCCGGCGTTTTGACCAAACGCACATTCAATCCGGGGCGTGTCAATGGTTTGAGCCAATCGGGCGCGGCATCGTTCGAGGTTGGCGAGGTAAGCAAACGCACGGTCACGCCGCGTTGCATTGCGCCGAGCAGTCGCGCTTGCAAAATTGCATCGCTCAGCTCGTCACATTCGAGGTCGAGCGAACGTTGCGCGCCATCGAACAATGCGGCGAGTCGTTGCCGCGCATTGACCGGACTCCATGCGAGATTCGCTTGTACCGGCGCAACTGGTGCGCGCTTCCAATCCGACTCGAACACGACCGCGAGTTCGGCGATGAGTTCGGGTTGGGTCACGCGCACGCCGAAACCGCGCGCCTCCGTCCAGCCCGCGCGCGTCGCATCGAACGTCAGCACAAACGCGACCTGGTCATCCACGACCAAAAAATTGGTGTGCGTCAATTTGAACGCCGCGTGGCTGGATCGCACACTCACGCCCGCCGATTGCAGTGCACTTGTCGTTGCACGGTTGTTTGCGCTCGTGCCGGCTGGCTGGCTTTCCAGCATCACGCGCACATCCACACCGCGCCCGCGCGCCGACTTGAGTGCGTCGAGCAAATCCTTGTCGGTCAAAAAATGCGCGTGCCAACGAAGCGAACGCGTTGCCATGTTCACCGCGCTCAACACCGGGGCTAGTCCGGCGTCTGGCTCTACAAAAACAGAGCTAGTGAGCGCGTTCGCCGGAGTTGGCAAAGCAGATGTGCCCGGCGTGAAAGTGCAACCGGTTAAAAGACAGACTAGGAAAATAATTTTGCAAATGAGACGAAACATTTTCACAGTACTCCTCGGCTTCTTGCGACTCTACGTATCTGTATGGTATAATCCGCGCGCGGAGGAGTGAGTGACGAAACCAGAAACATCCATCGAAGAAAAACGCAAACAACGACTCATTCAGATTGGCGCGATCGTTGTTGCGGTAGGCGTGACCGTTGGGATTCGATTGCTTCCGATTGATTGGAAAAACCTGGATTGGGATACGATCAGACCGTACGGTTACGTGGGCTTGTTTGTCATCACGCTCATTTCCGACGCGACCGTCCTGATTCCGTTTCCTGGTTTGGTTGTCGTGTTTATCGCCGGCGGATTTCTCAACCCGCTCTTGATCGGACTCGCGAGCGGATTGGGTTCCGCGCTCGGCGAACTGACTGGCTATCTTGCCGGTTATGGCGGACGCGCCGTGATTGAAAATGGCGCCACGTACGCCAAACTGGAAAGATGGATGCGGCGCAACGGCACGCTCACGATTCTGGTGCTTTCCGCGATCCCCAATCCATTGTTCGATATGGCTGGCATGATGGCCGGTGCGCTGAAATACCCATTGTGGAAATTTCTGGTTGTCTGCTGGATCGGCAAAGCGATCAAATTCACACTCATCGCATTCGCTGGCACTTGGTCGCTCGATATCGTTTATCGGCTTCTCGAACATTGACGCGGCGGGGTGTCATCGTTCGACCGCAAGTGCGAGCGTGCCGGTGTCGGCGGTGCCATTTTGTTCGAGCGTCACTTGGACTTCGCGACCGACTTTGGCGTAAAATACAATCAGCGTTTGTTTACCAATCGGCACATTCGCCAAATCGAAGCGACCATCGCCGCGTGTCACCGTGCGCATATCTGGCTCGCCGACGACAAAGACAATCGCGCCGGGCAAAGGTTGATTTTGCCCATCTAGCACTAGACCACGCACGCTACCACTGTACGCTACTTGGCGCGCGACCGTCGCATCAAAGATCAGATACCCGGCTAACCCGACCACAATCAGTACCAAGAGCGCGATGAGTACCCGCATCAAAATTTTGCCGGCGTCGGCTCGTTCGCGCGGTTTACCATCTGGGGTGTAGGAAACCTGGGGACTGTTGACCAAAGGCATCGCATTCACTCCTTTCACGCGCATTATACGCAGGCAATCTATCCGGTGCAATCTCGCAAGGAGCGTGCCAGATGAAACATTCACGTCAGTCTGCCGGTCAATCGTACGTCGAGTACGGTGTGTTGCTCATGCTTATCGCGCTCGCGGCATTGTTTGCGTTGACGGCGATGGGCATGTCGCTCGATGGCGCGTACAACTCGATTGTCGGTTTGTTCAAAGGCAACACGCCACCGACCATCGAAGGATACCAAACCACTTTTGACGGCGAGTTGAAAGACTGGGCGACTGCCGCGTACGGATTTTGGAAAGGTGGCAAAGC
>CAZPIR010000399.1:0-4249 GCA_964586085.1 uncultured Anaerolineaceae bacterium
GCATTGGCTACATCGGTCGCTTTGTTTCCGAAAAAGGCGGTGACCTGATTCTGCGTGCATGCGCGCAACTGTCCGGCGAATGGGAATTGCGCTTGCTCGGCAGTGGACCCGATCAGCCGCGTCTCGCATCGCTCGCGCGCGAACTCGGCATTGCGACGCGCGTCGTGTTTGGATCCTGGGTTGCTTCGAACGAAATGCCGGCGCGCTTGAATCAACTCGATGCGCTTGTGCTGGCTTCGGTCACGCGACCAAATTGGAAAGAACAATTCGGGCGCGTACTCATCGAAGCAATGGCGTGCCAGGTGCCGGTCGTCGGCTCGACGTGCGGCGAGATTCCACACCTGACCGGCGATGCCGGGTTGATTTTTCCGGAAGGCGATGTCGCCGCGCTTGCCGCGCATCTCGCCGCGTTACAAAACAACCCGGCACAACGGAGCGAACTCGGCGCACGCGGACGCGCGCGCGTACTCGCCCAGTACACGCAAGCGAGCATCGCCGCGCAAACGGTTGCAGTCTATCGCACACTGTTTCTCGATTCCCGCGCAACAGTGGTATAATGACAGCCGTGAATTCGCTCGCCAAACACGTCGGGCTCAACGCGCACCTGCTCAACCTGTCGGGCAATTATCGCAGTGCCGGCATCAACTGGTACATCTATCACCTGTTGCGCAATTTGTCCGCGCACGACGATCTAACCTACACCGTTTTTCTCAGCGAGCCACACGCGCACGCCACCCTGAACCATTTACCACTCGTGCGCTCGCGCTTGCCCACGCACAAACCCATTGCGCGAATTTTTTGGGAACAATTCATTCAGCCGTTTGAAATTCGCCGCGCGAAATTGGATTTACTGCACGCACTTGCGTTTGCCGGTCCGCGTGTGATCTCGATTCCCTGGATCGTAACCGTGTACGACACAAGTTTTATCCGTTATCCAAAATCATTCAACACACCCAATCGGCTCTACCTGACCTGGGCGGTGCGCGATGCCGTCCGCCGCGCCCAGCATGTCATTGCAATTTCCGAAAGCACGCGCCGCGACCTCATCGAAATGTTTGGCGCGGCGCCCAACAAGGTCAGCGTCGTCTATTGCGGAACCGATCCCGCTTTTTCACCGCAACGCAAAAATAATTTGCCGCGCCCAGCCATGCCGGAAAAAATGATCCTGTACGTCGGCACACTCGAACCGCGTAAAAATGTCGCGATGCTCGTTCGCGCGTTCGCGCAAGCGAAACGTTCCGCGCATCTGCCGCACAAGCTCGCGCTCATCGGCGCACGCGGATGGAAACACACCGATGTGGACGTGGCAATCGAACAAGAGAATGTGCGTGACGATGTGATTTTGCCGGGCTATGTTTCAAGCGAGGATTTGCCGGAATGGTATCGCGCCGCCGAGTTGTTTGTGTACCCGTCGCGTTACGAAGGTTTCGGGATGCCCCCACTCGAAGCGATGGCGTGTGGCACGCCCGTCGTCACCTCGAACGCGTCGTCTCTGCCCGAAGTCGTCGGCTCTGCCGCGATCCAGGTCGCGCCCGACGACCAAGCCGCGCTCACCGATGCGATGGTACGCGCATTGACCGACCCAGGATTGCGTGAACAGATGCGCGCGCGCGGACTCGCCCAAGCCGCACAATTTTCATGGACGCGCGCCGCGAACGAGACGGTTGCAATTTATCGAAATGTTTTGGCACAAGGAGGACGCCATGCGTAAGCATCACAGTTGGCGTCGCCTTGTCACCCGACTCACGCTTGATGCGACGCTCATCAACGTCGCCATTTTTCTCGCGTGGTATTTGCGCTACGAACTCGAAATCACGCCCTCGCTCGGCGAAGGATTTTTCTATCAACCGTACTCAGCATACCTGCCGCTCGCGCTTGCGTTGACCGTGCTGTGCATTGCAATTTTCCGGTTTGAAGGATTGTATGCGCCGACGCGCGGTCGTCGTTTCCTCGACGAACTCTACACGCTCATCAACGGCTCGACCACCGCCCTGCTCGTCGTGATGGCATTTACCTTTTTCATTCGCCCGCTCGTCTACTCGCGCGCCGTGTACGTCTACGCCGTCTTGTTCATCGTCGTCCTGCTCGCCTTGTCGCGCGCCATCGAACGCATTCGCCGCGCGCAGTTGCAACAGCACGGCATCGGCGTGGACAAGGTCATCATCGTCGGCGCGGGTGAAGTGGGACGCGCCATGATTCGCAACATTGTCGCGCAACCCGACCTGGGTTATCAGGTGATTGGTTTTGTGGATGACGACCCGGAACGCGGAAGCACCGACATTGGACGCTTCAAGGCATTCGGTCCGACAGATAATTTGCGTTGGCTGTTGCGCGATTACAACGTAGACGAAGTGATCATCACTCTGCCCTGGACAGCGCGCACAAAAATCGTTGCAATCATGGAACTGTGCCAACGCGCCGGGGTAGCCACCAAGGTGGTGCCCGATCTGTTCCAACTTTCGCTGAGCCGCGTAGCAATTGACGAGGTGGGTGGCGTGCCACTCATCAATGTGCGCGAACCCACGCTCGGCATTGTGGATTCGGTGGTCAAACGCGCAATGGACATTATCCTGGGTTTGTTCTTTTTGATGCTTTCCGCTCCCATCGCCATCACGCTCATCATTTTGATTCGCCTCGATTCGCCGGGTCCCATCATCTTTGCGCAAAAAAGGGTCGGACGTAACGGACGACCCTTTACCACGTACAAGTTTCGCTCGATGCGTGTCAACGCCGAAGCCGAACTCGCACAACTCAACAAACTTAACGAAGCAGACGGACCACTGTTCAAAATCAAAAACGATCCGCGCCGTACTCGTGTCGGCACCTGGATTCGGCGCATGAGTCTCGACGAATTGCCCCAGTTGTGGAACGTTCTGCGCGGCGACATGAGTCTCGTCGGACCGCGCCCGCCCCTGCTCACCGAGGTTGCGCAGTACGAAGATTGGCACAAACGCCGGCTTGAAGTTGCGCCGGGACTGACCGGGCTTTCGCAAGTGAGCGGACGCAGTGAATTGACCTTCGACGAGAGTGTGATGCTCGACATTTATTACATCGAGAACTGGTCACCCTGGCTCGATTTGTGGATTTTGTTCAAGACGGTGCCGACGGTGTTATCCGCACGAGGAGCGTACTAGAATTTTGGATTTGCGACAAGATTTTCAATTCACAGGCGAGGTGCAGAGAATGACCAAAGTGAAATTGGGAATTGGATTGGTACTGGGAGCGCTTCTAATCTTTCCTCTGCTCATCGTATGGGGCACAATCGTATTTATTTTGGCTTATCCTAAACCAACACCTTTCAAAATTCCCTATCCCAGCGGACAACACATCAACATATTTTTTACTGGCTATGACGATCCTCGCTGGTCACCAGATGGACGGCAAATTGTTTTCAGTGGATCTAATATCCGCGTCGTGAACAGCGACGGAACAGAAGAACACGCCGTGACCGAAATACGCCAGTACCGGGCCGCACAGCCGGATTGGTCGCCCGATGGTAAAAAAATCGTGTTCGTTTCTAATCACATCGGCACATCACAAATTTATTCCATCAACATAGACGGAAGCGACCTCAAACAAATATCGAACCTTGCCAATCCAATCATTCCGCGATGGTCACCGGATGGAACTCGTATCGCATTCGCAATTTGGCAAAGTGATTCGAATGACTTGATCGGAATGTACACAATGGATGTGGATGGAAACAACCTTGTCCAGGTAGCCAAGTATCCGCTACGTGTAACATCCCTTGAATGGTCGCCCGATGGAAAACGAATTGCGTTTTCGGCGTTCAACCTTGCGGCAAAGCAAGACGAACGAGGTACTCGAGACCAGACAGAGTACTGTCCATTTCGATATGTAATGGATGCGAATGGGAACAACCTAACCAAGATTGGCAATGATTTGGGCTATGCACTAACCTGGTCTCCAGATGGACAAAGAATTTTGTGGAGTCCGGATCATTATGATTGGCGGCGTAATTTCTATCTCACGACTTTGGGTGAGCAAATCACAACCCAGAAACTAGATTTCCCAACCAACTGCGATTCAATCAATTGGTCGCGTTCAACCAACCGGCTAGTCTTTGTCTGTAATATTGGTTCTCATGGCAGGGATTTGTACACCGTTGACGCGCAAGATGTTTTGAAATAATTTTCTCGCTACAATTACTCGAATACATTCATTCTGACTTCTGACTTCTGGTTTCTGACTCCTGAGGTCCATATGTTACCCACCGACATCATCGCCA
>CAZPIR010000400.1:0-4247 GCA_964586085.1 uncultured Anaerolineaceae bacterium
GGCGCCGGGCGTAAAGTTGTGGCGTTTGCCGCGTGGCTTGGGCCACGGTACTTGATATTCGTACACCTGATTTTGCAATTCGCAGTTGCCATCCGCTTCGCAAATCATGCAATCGTTCGGATGGTCGGTGAGCAACATTTCGAGGATGAACTTGCGTTCCTCGATGACCTTGGGCGTGTCGGTGTGGACGACCATGCCTTCGCTCACGGGCAGGGTGCAGGACGCGACGAGACCGCGCATCTTTTCCACTTCGACGACGCACAGCCGACACGCGCCGACCGGTTTCAGGTCGGGGTGATGGCACAGCGTGGGAATGTTAAAGCCATTCGCCCACGCCGCATCGAGAAGGGTCATTCCCTCCTTGGCTTGAACGACTTTGCCGTTAATCGTTAGGTTTACGGGCATTCGATTTCCTCCCAGTATCATTCACTGCATTACTTTATATTGGACGCAGATTGCCGCAGACGAACGCAGATTGTTTTAATGAACCCAGGTTGTAGATTGCTTACGTTCGTTGCTATATGCTTTGCGGCGAATTTCCGCTTTCGGCCCAAAATTGAGCAACAGTCCAACTTCATATGGTGTCGCGCGCAAATAATTCAATAATTGTGCTTCATGTTCTTCTGAAATAAATTTTGTTGCCTTGAGTTCGACGATGACGGCGTTCTCGACAAGTAAATCGGCAAAATATTCTCCGACGATTTCGCCACCATAACTCACGTCAATCTTGGCTTGCTGTTCGACTTTCAATCCAGCGTGACGTAATTCCAACACCATCGCGTTTTCGTACACTTTTTCTAAAAAAATAAATTTTAGTGTGCGATAAACTTTTTTAAAGAAAACAAACAAAATCTTTTCGGTGATTGCCTTGTGTTTGATTGTCGCGGTTTCTTCCATTTCGTTTCTTCGGAAACGATTTTTTCTGCGTTTGTCCGCGTCCAATTTCTTTGCATCGCCGCGCAATCACCTCGCATCACGCGGCGACGCAACCAACTACCCAACTATTGCACTATTACAACTTGCCAGTCATTTTCGCCCAGATGATTTTTTTCTTCATCTCTTGAATTGCAAACGTCGGCGAAATTTTCTTGGGGCATTCCTCAGTGCAATTGAACAGCGTGTGGCAACGGAACACGCCCTCTTCGTTCGCGACGATTCGCAAACGTTCGAGTTCGCCTTCATCGCGCGAGTCTGCCATAAAACGCCACATCTTGCCGAGCGCGGCGGGACCCAGGTATTCCTTGTCCCACCAATCAAGCGAGCAGGACGAGTGACAGCACGCGCAGAGAATGCAATCAATAAACTGTTCAATCTTTTTATGGTCCGCCATGGATTGCACGCGTTCTTTCTCTGGCGGATTCTTCATCGTGATGAGGTACGGGCGCACGCGTTCGTATTTTTCCCAGAACGTCGTCATGTCCACGACCAGATCTTTGAGCACCGGCAAATGCGGCAGAGGTTCGATGAGAATTTCATTGCCCAGCGGCGCGAGTTGTGTTTCGCACGCAAGCCGGTTTCTGCCGTTTATGTGCATGCCGCAACTGCCGCACACCGCACTGCGACACGACGCGCGGAACGCGAGCGACTTGTCCACGTTTTCGAGCAAGTGATACAATGCCATCAACACCGTTTGTCCGGGTTCCGGCTGAATTTCGTACGTCTGATATTTTGGCGCGGTGTCTAGGTCTGGGTCGCGCCGATAGATGGTGAGTTTTACCGAGTCAGTCATCTTTGTTCTCCAAGTCCACAGTCGCCAGTCCACAGTCGCCAGTAGAAAAAAATACTGTTGACTGTTGACTGTCTACTGACGACTAGTATTTGCGTTCCTCCGGCTCCCACTTGGTCTTGGTCACCGGTTCATAGTCGAGCCGCGCGCCGTCGGGCGTAAAGTACGTGAGCGTGTGCTTCATCCAGTTCACATCATCGCGCGTTTTGAAATCAAGCCGCGAGTGCGCGCCGCGCGATTCCTTGCGTGCCACCGCGCCCGCCGCCATGGATTCCGCCGCGTCGAGCATCCCGCCCAATTCAATCGTGCGAAGCAAATCGAGATTGAACTTGCGATTCTTGGCATCCACGCCGACGTGACGAAAACGCACGCGCAATTCCTGAATCGTCGCGAGCGCTTCACGCATCGGCTTGTCTTCGCGGAAAATGCCAATCTTGTCCGTCATCGTTTGCGCCATCTCATCACGCAAGGTCACGAGGCGTTCCTTGCCATCCGATTTCAACAACGCGTCCACTTCCGCTAACGTTTTCTTCGCGACATCGTTGAGAATCGCTTCCTTGATCGTGCTCGCTTTGCCTTGCACAAATTTTCCTGCCGCCGCGCCGGCACGTTGTCCCATCACGACGCATTCGAGCAGACTGTTGCCGCCGAGACGATTCGCGCCGTGTACGCTGACTGCCGCGCACTCGCCTGCCGCAAACGCGCCGGGCAAAATCGTTGCGCCATCTTTGTCGGTGTCAATGCCGCCCATGATAAAGTGCTGACCCGGTTGCACCGGCACCGGGTTTTCAATGCAATCAATACCCAGGAAACTAATCGCGAGGTCACGAATGCCGGGCAAGCGTTCCATAATTTTCTCGCGACCCAGGTGGCGCAAATCGAGATGCACGCATCCGCCGCCTTGAGGGTAACCGCGCCCCTCGTTGATTTCGATTTGAATCGAGCGCGACACGATATCACGTGGCGCGAGTTCCATCGCTTTTGGCGCGTACTTGCTCATGAATCGTTCGCCCTGGTTGTTGACGAGATAGCCACCTTCGCCGCGCGCGCCTTCGGTCATCAAAATGTTTGTGCCGACAATCGTCGTCGGATGGAATTGCACAAACTCCATATCTTTCAATGGAATCCCAGCTTTGTAAGCGACGCCGAGACAATACCCGGTGGACTGCATCGCGTTCGAGGTGCGTTTGAAAATGCGACCCGCGCCGCCGACTGCGAATACAACGGCATCTGCCGCGAACGGCGCGATTTCGCCGGTCTGCAAATTCATTGCGACCAAGCCATGATTCTGCGTGCCATCGCTTGCGAGCGAGAGCGCCGCCCATTCGTTGTAAACCTTGACCTTGTGCTTGACGGCTTGCTCATTGAGCGTGTGCAAAATGTAGAGACCCGTTTTGTCCGCCGCATAACACGTGCGCGGATAACCCGCGCCGCCGAATGGTCTCTGCGCGATGCGACCATCTTCGGTGCGACTGAACGGCACGCCCCAGTGTTCGAGTTCGTAAATGCGGAGTGGCGCATCGGTCGTCATGATTTCCGCGCAATCCTGGTCGGCGAGAAAATCGGAACCCTTGATCGTGTCGTACGCGTGTTTTGCCGGGGTATCGTCTTTGCATTCCGGCATGTTGGCGAGCGCGGCATTCACGCCACCCTGCGCCGCGCCGGAATGCGAACGCACCGGATAGAGTAATGAGAGGATGGCAGTGTCCACGCCCATCCGCGCGGTTTCGACTGCCGCGCGCAACCCGGCGAGACCGCCGCCAATGACAATGACTTGATGTTTGAACATAGCGATCTCCTTATTTCGTCACAAAGAACGTTAATGCGTACATGCCCCAGCCCAAAAAGCCGAGCAGGACAATCCACATCAACGCATTGAGCGCGCGGCGCTTGTCCGCGTCCACAATAAAATCGAACAAGATATTGCGCACGCCGTTGAGTCCGTGATACAAACCGAACGCGAGCAAGCCGCTGTCAACGATAAGATACAACACACTCTTGAAGCGCGCGGCGACGCCCAGAAAATTAATCGTCATGTTTTCCGGCACGTAATGCAAAACAAAAATGTGCGTGCCAAGCAAAAGAACCAGGAGCACGGCGGTGATGCGTTGCCAAATCCACGCCCACACGCCTTGCGGTTGTGCAGATGTTTGGGTCATTGGAATCCTCTTTACTCACCAAAAATGTGGGGGAACGCGACGGCAAACGCGAACACGAATGGAATCACGCCCAACACCATCATCACCATAAAAACTTCTTTTTGATGCTTGACGCCGTAACCCAGGTCGAACAAGACAATGCGAATGCCGTTCAAGCCATGAATCAGAATCGCAGCAATCAACACCATCTCACCCAGAATAAACGCCGGCGCTTTGAGAAATTTCATCGCCGCGTCAAAGTTCGCCGTGCCGCCGACAACCGACGAGATGACGATGATGTGCATCAATAAATAAAACGCAATTGCCAGCCCGGTGAGCCGGTGCAACCAAAATGCCCAGACTCCCAAGCCGCGTCCCAGGTA
>CAZPIR010000401.1:0-4239 GCA_964586085.1 uncultured Anaerolineaceae bacterium
AAATGCCGCGCGTAGATAAAACCGATTGCGCCGCCATCTACCGCCCAGCCGTACTTTTCGCGGCGATGCTGCGAGCGTCCTTCTTCCGGATTCGCGGACGAACACAAGACAATTTTTCCGGCGAACATTCCTTTTTTCGCGGCGTACTCTTTTTCCGTGCCCATGCCCACGTCCACAATCGCCGCGGTGATACCGTTCGCCGGTGTCGAGGGCGAATAGACGAGCGAGATGGCATCGAACGCGCGCGCACCAACATTGAGCGCGCACGTGCCGCGCCACCAACCTTGATAATCGAACGGTTCGAGTTTCACATCGCTCAAACCGTACTCGCGAAATTTTGCCGCGATAAAATCGCGCGCCTGAGCTTCGCTCGGCGTGCCGGCAAAACGACTGCCGAAATCGCACAGCGTTTCCAGGTTAGCGTACAGGTCGCCGTTCGTCCATGCGTCGGCAATAATTTGTTTGTCGAGAGAGTTGATGTCCATTATCAATTCCTTGTGAACCGCCCAGACGCCAAGTTAAATAAAAATCTTGGCGTTCTTGGCGCCTTGGCGGTTTGATTTTTATCCTTGGCAAAACCGACTCACCACATCCCACATCACGCGCGTGCCAAATTCCATGTTCGCCACACTGACGCGTTCGTTGTGCGCGTGGGCCAGCCCGGTCATTGCTGGACCTTCGTACCGCATCGGCACAAAGCCCAGCACCTTGGTGCCGAGTGTCGTCACACTTTTTGCATCCGTGCCGCCCGTAATCAAACCTGGGACGAGCAGGGAACCTTTTTCGGTTTCCTCGACAACGGAGCGAATCGTTTCAAAGAGCGGCGAGTCGGGGTCGGATTCAAGCGCGGGTGCCATCGGCGTGAATTCCAGTTCGACCTGGTTGCCGAGCAACGCGCGCAATTCTTGTTCGAGCGATTCGGGCGTGGTGCCGGGTAAAACGCGACAATCCACCTGGCATTCGGCTTCGCCGGGAATCACATTGATTTTTGAGCCCGCGCTCAAAATCGTGGGGACAGCCGTGTTGCGAAGCGAAGCATTCAAGCGACGCTTTTGCGGTTCGGGCAAATTCAACGCCGCGAGCGATTGCGCGTTCGTGCGCTCGTCGAGCAAGCCGAGCAAGTGGTCGCGCGTCGCGCCATCCACGCCGCGCGCAAGCGCTTCGATGTTGCGTTGCGCCGATTTGCACACATGCAAAGGCAAGGGCGTCTCGATGAGTGTCGTCAACGCGCGCGCCAAGTACAAAATCGAATGATCCTGGTGCGGTTGCGAAGCATGACCTGGTTTGCCGCGCGTGCGAATCGTAAAGCGCGCCGAACCTTTTTCAGCAGTCGAGCAAACGTAAAACACCTTGCCATCGAGCACGAGACTCGTCGGTCCGCCTTCGTTGATCGCGTACTCGGCGCGAATCAGGTCGGGATGATTTTTCACCACGTACCACGCGCCCATCTTACCGCCGGTCTCTTCATCCGCGTTCACCATCAAAATCAGATCGCGTTTCAGCGGCAGGTTGTTGCGTTTCGCAAGCAAGAACGTCATCAATTCCAACGCGACCATGTTTTTCATATCGGTCGCGCCGCGTCCCCAAATGATGCCGTCAATCAAATCGGCGGAGAACGGCGGACGTTGCCACTTGTCTGCTTCGGCGGGCACCACATCCACGTGTCCCATCAACATCAACGGCGGCAACGAGCCATCACCTTTTAATCGCGCGACAAGATTGCCGCGCCCAGGTCCCGATTCAAAAACCTGAGACTCGATGCCTTCGCGTTTGAGCAAGCGCGCAATGTACTCGACGCACGGCGTTTCATTGCCGGGAGGATTCGTCGTGTCAAAGCGCAGTAAATCTTGCGTGAGTGTTACCGTTTCGTGCGTAATCTGTTCCCAATTCATCGTGTCACCTCGGAGAAAATGTCATTTCGATTCTATCACCAACTTGATTCGTAGACAAATAACTTGGCGCATCAAACATTTTTTGACTTGCCGCGCATCACGCGTACAATGCAAAGCATGACACACCAATACACGGCTCGTTTTCAAATCCGTCAGTACGAACTCAACTCGCGCGAAGAATTATCCAACGCCTCACTCGCGCGTTTGTTTCAAGAAACCGCGATGCAAGGTTCCGCCGATGCGGGCTTTGGCATGGAATGGTACACCCAGCATCGAAGCATCTGGGTCATTCATCGGCTCACACTCGAACATTTGCGCCTGATTCGTTATCGCGATGAACTCGCCATCACAACCTGGGTTTCGGATTATCGTCGCGTGTTTTCGCATCGCGAGTACCTCGCGCGCGATGTCAAGACGAACGAGGTCGTCGCGCGGGGACGCGCCAATTGGTTGCATCTCGACCCGACGACGATGATGCCAACACGCGTGCCGCAAGCACTCGTTGCACATTTTGAACCGAATGGCGAGCGCGCCGTGCCACGCGTTGAGCCACGCGAGTACACTCTGCCCGCGCACCTTGCACCGCGCGAAAATAAAACGACGCGCAAGGTGCAACGGTACGAAATTGACGGGATGCAACACGTGAACAATGCAATTTACGTGGACTGGTTTGAGGAAACGTTGGCGGAGACAGTTACCGATTTGAGCACACCCCCGCGGCACTTGTGCGTGCGTCGCCACGACATCGAGTATTTGCACGGCGCGTTACCCGGCGATGAGGTCGCCATCACCGCGCAACTGGTCGGCGCGGGACACTCGGCGAGCGCGTGGTCACTGCAAATTTTACGCGGCGAAGACATTCTTGTGCGCGATCACATCACGGCGTTCTGGCGCGATGCGAGCGGCAAAATAATTCGGTGGTAAATTTATAGGGGCGAGCCGATTGGCTCGCCCCGTATTTTTTATTTGCCGAGAAATCTTTTCAACCACGCGCCCAGGTCGAACCCAGGTGATGCTTGGAAATTCGAGAGCGTGACAGCGGTAGGTGCCCCCGATGGATAGCCCGTCGCCATTGTCCAGCGACTGAACCCGGTGATGCCGTTCGCTTGGACACAATTGCCGCTCGCGCTCGTGCGCCCCATGTCCGTCCACGTGCCTCCCGAATAGCGCCACAGATGCAAGTTCGCCGCAACTAATCCGTTTAACTCGGTCGCATCGAGATAACACAACTCGACATTCGCTGTCCAACCACTCGCACTTGCCGGCATAATGTCCCACCATGCCTTGATCGTATTCCCAGGTTGCGTCGTCCAGTTCGCCGATTTGGTCACGGTGACCAGTCCCGTGCTTCCGCTTGTGACCTGGATGCCGGCGCGCGGCGGACCAAAGGTACGCATCGTTGCGCCGGGGGTAAGTTGAGTCATATTCCGGTCGCTCATCTGCATTTCGTACGCGCCGACATCGCACTGCAAATCGTTGCGTGTCTTGCCGCGTTGATCGGTCGCCGGGCAGTAGGTTGCACTGCTGGCATCAATCGCCACCGAGTTGTACGCGAGCGGAAATGTTTTGGTGTTGCCGCCGTAATTCCCAAACGTGCCAAGCGCAATCGCCGATGCACTTGTCGTACTAGTGCCACAGGTCGTATCGTCTGCCAACGTGTTGCTCACGTTCGTCGTGGGCGAACCACTCGTCACGCAGTTGCCACTCGATGCACCTTGAAACAAAATGGTGTTGTACAAATTTGTGGTCATCGTCCCAGCGTTGACTTGCTCGTAATACAGATTGCTCCCGCTCGGCGCATCGTTCTGCGCGAACGTGTTGTTCGTCAGCGTCAGCGGAAGCGCAACGCCGTTCGCCGAAGCGTAAATCGCGCCGCCTTGACCTGGACTCGCCTTCCAGGTTTGCGCGATATTCCCTTTGAACGTGCTATTGGTTATAGTGTTGCCCTTGATCAACGCCGTCGAACTCTCACCCGCAATCGCACCGCCCATGCCCCACACGAAATTATTTTCGAACGTGCTGTTCGTGATCGTCATCGCGCCATAGTTCAAAATGGCGCCGCCATTGCTTGCATAAGTGCCGGTATCCGTTCCAGCCGTGTTGCTGATAAAAGTCGAGTTGGTCACAATCAGATTTTCGCTCCAGTTCCAAATCGCGCCGCCGCCACCATAACCCGCCGGTACAAAATTGTTGGTAAAAGTGCAGGCATCCACCGTCATGGCATTACCGGCATTCGAAATCGCGCCCGCGCCAAAATCGCCCTGGTTGCTGGTGAATGAACTCGCCGCAATTATTGCTGTGCCGCCAATGCCATTTGCAATCGCCGCCCCCGTGCTCGTTCCACCGG
>CAZPIR010000402.1:0-4230 GCA_964586085.1 uncultured Anaerolineaceae bacterium
TATGCGGTGAGGGGCTACCTTGCACGAAAGGTGGAGCTATGACAACTCGAACTCAGCGCACGTTAACCGACCTGAAACCCGGCGACCATTTGTGCTTGTTGTACGCCAACGATCACGAACATCGCGCCATCGTGACCCCGTTTATCCGACAGGGTTTGGAACGCCACGAAAAAGTCGTTTACATTGTCAACGCGAATGACCAGGACACCATCCTTGATTATTTGCGTGACGACCATCTGCCCGTTGAGACGTACATCGCCAACGGGCAGTTTCAACTGCTCACCTCCCAGGACGCCTATCTGCGCGAAGGAATGTTCGACCCCGACAAGATGATCGCGCTCCTCGAAAGCGAAACCGCGCTCGCCCTCGCCCAAGGTTTCACCGCGCTCCGCCTGACCGGCGAAATGACCTGGGCGTTACAAGGCTTGCCCGGCACGGAACGCTTGATCGAGTACGAGATTAAACTCAATCAATTCTTTCCCACCCATCGCGCGCTGGCAATTTGCCAGTACGATCAACGTCGCTTTGACGCCAATGTGCTCCTCGATGTGTTACGTACGCATCCCACCGTCGTCCTCGGCACCACGCTTTTCGACAACCCGTACTATTTGCCGCCCAAAGAAATATTGGGCAACCGCATCGCGGACGCGACCTTGGACCGGTGGATTGGAAACATCGAAAACCTGGGACGCACGCAAGACGACTTGATGCAACGCGTCCAAGAGCGCACCGCGCAACTCGCCGCCACCAATGCCGAACTGGAAATGCAACTTGTCGAACGCCAACGCGCCGAAATCCGGCGTGAAGCATTGCTCGCCATCAACCGCATGACCCAGGCATCCGAAAAAGAAATCCTCGATTTCGCGCTGGAACAATCGTTGAAAATTACCGCCAGCCGCGTCGGGTACATCTATCACTATTCCGAAGCCACGCGGCTCTTTACGCTCAATTCGTGGTCCCAGGATGTGATGCACGAATGCACCATCCTGGAACCGCAAACGATTTACGAATTGGACAAGACCGGCATTTGGGGTGAAGCGGTGCGTCAGCGCAAACCCATCCTGGTCAATGATTTTGACGCGCCGAATGAATTGAAAAAAGGTTATCCCGAAGGGCATGTGCGCTTGACGCGGTACATGACCATTCCTGTTTTCGAGGACGATCACCTGGTCGCCGTCGTCGGCGTGGGCAACAAGGTCGCGCCGTACAACCAGAACGATGAAAACGAATTGACGTTGTTCATCCAAGGGGTCTGGAATGTTTTGCGGTGGCAACGCGATGAACAAGCAATCCATCATAGTGCGGCGACTGCCCGTGCCATCCTCGACTCGGTTTTTGAATCGCTAATCCTGCTCGAAGCGGATGGCACGGTTGTGGAAATTAACGACATGGGCGCACAACGCTTGGGTCAAGCGCGCGCCGATTTGATCGGCAAAAATATCTATGACTATTTGCCTGCCGAGATTGTTGCGGCGCGCCGTCAAAAAGTTGACCTGGCATTTCAGACTAACCAGTCGCTTGTTTTTGAGGATGAACGTGCTGGACGGGTTATCAAACAAAGCATCATCGCCATATCAGGTAACGTAAATCAAAAAAAACGCCTTGCTATTTTTGCCCAAGACATCACCGAGCAAAAACGCATTGAAGCCGAGATACGCCAGACGGCTGATCTGCTCGAAGCTACGCGCAATGCACAGTCACTTTACCTCACCAATGGCAACCTCGTTCAGGTGGCGGGACAATTATTGCAAACGCTGTGCCGAATCACATCGAGCGAGTACGGTTTTCTCGACGAAGTGTTGCGCGACGAGGACGGCAAACTGTACAAACGCAGTCTCGCCATGTCCAACCTTGCCTGGGATGCGGGATCGCAAAAACTGTACGAAACCCTCGTCAACAACAATTTGGAATTCCGCAATTCAAACAATCTTGCCAGCGCGCCCATCGTCACCGGCGAATTGGTGATTGCGAACGATCGCGCGCACGACCCACGTTCGGGCGGGCTACCGGCTGGACACCCCATGATTGACTCGTTCATGGGCATTCCGCTGTACTTTGGCGATGAACTCGTCGGCGTTGTTGGCGTGGCAAATCGTAACGGCGGGTACAATCAAGCCATCGCCAAATTCCTCGAACCGTTCACCACCACGTGCGCCAGCATCATTTACGCCGCGCGCAAAGATCGCCGCGAAAAAGAAATTAACGCCGCGCTCGAACACAGCGAAGAACGCTTTCGCATCATCTCCGAAGTGTCCAACGATTTTGCGTTTTCGTTCCGTGTCCTGCCTAATGGCAACTTGTACACCGAGTGGATCACCGATTCGTACGATCAAATTTGCGGTTTCACCATCGAACAGCGCAACCCGCACGGCGACACCCCATTCGCCACGATCTATCCCGCCGACTTGCCTGCGCTCGAACAGACAATCCGCGAACATATTGCAACCCACCTGCCGGGTATGCTTGAATTCCGCATCGTTAGCAAGAGTGGCGCACTACATACTCTCAAGGTTCAATTCCAACCGATCTGGGACGAACAACAACAACGCGTCGTGCGCCTCGTCGGCGGCGGCAGTGATATTACCGCGCGCAAGCAAGCCGAGCAGGAATTGGAAGTTGCTTTAACCAAATACAAGACGCTCTTTGACACCTTTCCGCTGGGTATCACCATTAGCGGCGCGCAAGGACAAATTCTCGAAGCCAATCCCGAGGCGGAACACTTGGTGGGCCTCACCAGCAAGCAACACACTCAACGCACGATTGACGGCGCCGAATGGCAGATCATTCGCCCCGATGGTTCGCCCATGCCAGCCGAAGAATACGCCAGCGTCCGCGCGCTCAAAGAAAATCGGCGCATCGAAAATATCGAAATGGGTCTGGTGAAACCCGGGCAAGCGACGACCTGGATCAACGTCACCGCCGCGCCGATTGCGTTACCCGGGTACGGCGTCGCCGTCACGTACAATGATATTTCGGCGCGCAAACAAGCCGAAGCGGCTTTGCGCGAGAGTCAAGAGCGTTTCCACGTGGCGCAAGAATTATCCCTGGATGCATTCACCATCCTGACCGCGGTGCGCGATGCACAGCACACCATCATAGATTTTGTCTGGGAGTATGTGAACCCGGAAGCCGGCCGCCTCTTGAGAAAGCCCGCCGCTGATTTGGTGAACAAACGTTTGCTCCAAGTCTTTCCGGGGAATCAAACCGATAGCGATTTATTTGATCGCTATGTGCGCGTGGTCGAGACGGGTGAACCGCACGACTATGAATTGTGTTACGAATCTGACGGCATCCAAGGATGGTTTCGTAACATGACCGTTAAACTGGGCGACGGCATTGCGGTTTATTTCAGCGACATTACAGCGCGCAAACAAACCGAACTTGCCTTGCGCGAGAGCGAAAGCAGATATCGGAAACTGTTTACCGAAATGATCAATGGCTTTGCGCTTCATGAAATCATCTGCGACAACGCCGGCAATCCCATTGACTATGTGACCCTCGAAGTCAATCCCGCTTTCGAATCTTTATTAAATGCGCCGCGCGCGCTCGTCGTGAACCAAAAAGCCAGCGGAACATTGCCGCCCAAAGAGCTGTCACATTGGCTCGCTATTTTTGGTCCCGTCGCGCTTACGGGCAAATCAACCGCCTATGAGATGTACTCGCCTTTGAATCAAAAGCACTTTGAGGGAATCGCCTACTGTCCGGAAAAGGGAAAATTCGCCGTCAACTTTGCCGACGTAACCAAACGCAAGGAGGCAGAAAATGCCCTGCGCGAAAGCGAAGAAAAATATCACAATCTGTATCGCGACGCCGCGCTCGGCATTTTCCACTCAACTTTTGACGGCAAGTTTCTTGATGTCAACCCGGCGCTCGCGCACATGCTCGGCTACGACTCTCCCGACGAGGTCGTGGCTTCCATCCACAACATTGCCGAACAAATCTATGCCGAGCCAACCAAGCGCGACGCGAATACTCGCCTTGCGCTTGAAACGGGCGGGATCATTCAAGTCGAAAATCGTTATCGCCGCAAAGATGGCTCTATCTTTGATGGTTTGTTGCACTTGCGTACCGTCAACAATGCCCAGGGACAACCCAGTCATTATGAGGGCTTTGTTGAAGACATTACCGAACGCAACCGTACCGAAAAAGATTTGCGCGAGAGTGAATGGCGCAACAAAATCGTCTCGACCTTGATCACCGATTACGTCTTTGTCTTTGACGTAGAACCTA
>CAZPIR010000403.1:0-4200 GCA_964586085.1 uncultured Anaerolineaceae bacterium
GCTGGGATGCGTCACCTTCATCGTGTACCATTCCGCCACGCGCATCCAGTTTTACGACGGTTGGTGGTACCTCGAATGGGCGGCAACAATGGATTTGCCGCGCTACGCCGTGCAATTTCTCGATCCTGCGAATATCATGCAGGGATATCGCCCGGTGCAGGGTCTGTACATGCTCATCCTGTACCGACTCTTTGGATTTAACCCAGATGGCTATCATCGCGCGCACGAATTACTGCACAGCGCAAATGCAATTCTGCTGATGCTCGTGATCATGCGTCTGGGCAAGGATTGGCTCGGCGCGATGCGCGCGTTTCGCGTCGGCGTGATTGCCGCTCTGGTATATGCCGTATCACCGGTTGTTACGCTCGCGATTTTTTGGCACGCGGTCGTTGATCCGCTCTCAGCATTTTTTTATTTGCTGACGATTTGGTTGTGGGCGCGGTACCTTGCCACGCGCACACCCCGCAATTGGGTCTGGGCGTTCATAGCGTATCTGTTCGCGCTATTCAGCAAAGAGGTCGCCGTTTTTCTCGCGCCGATTTTATTTTTGATCGAGTGGTGGGTGTTCCGCCAAAAAATCAACTGGGTGCAATCCACACAACGATACGCACCATTTTTGGTCATGCTCATCCCGTACCTGTTCCTCGTGGTGAGCGTGCAAAGCCACGGCGAGTTTTCGTCCCAGTTCGGTTTCAAAATCGGACCGCACATGGTCACAAACCTTTTGCCGTACCTCGCCGTACTGACCTTGCCCTGGACGGATGCCCTGCCGACCGACACGTATTATTTTGTATGGCTCGGCATCGTCGCAGTCGTTTATCTCGGCGTCACGCTTTACAGGCGCAGTTTGATTTTATTTTTCATCGCGCTCGTCGCCGCGCTGAACATTGCGCCGCTCACCGGCTTTCCGCTCGATTTTTTCAACACCCGCTATTTGTACTTGTCGCTCATGTCCACCGCTGTCCTCGTGGCATTGTTGCTCGAGATGTTGGTGCGCCGATTTGTGCCGCGCGCGGCGTACGCGCTAGTCGTCGCGCTCGTCGTTGCCGGCGTGGTTGTAGCGAGTAGCGTCCAGGTCGCGGATGCCGCCGCGCGGCTCGCCGAGAACACGCGGCAAATTCGCGTGCCCTTCCGTGACATTTCGCGTGCACATCCGCAATTCCCAGATGACACACTACTTTACTTTGTCTATTCGCCGTTAACGACAGTCTGGGATTTCAAGGGCTTGTTTTTTGTGCGTTACGGCAAATCGATCCAGGTCGAAGCGACGGATTCCAATGTGATGCCAGAATTTGCCAAACACGCGCAGGCGTACGTGTATCATTTCGATCCAGCCGGCAAACCCATCGAACTCGCCGTCGAAAAAAATATCGCGCCACGCTTGTCCGCAACCTTGCCGGCAAAATTCGGCGACACGATTACGCTCGACCAGGTGGATCTATCGGGGATGCGACTCAAGCGTGGCAGTGTGTTGATCGTGTTTCTCAACTGGCGTGCGACCCAACCCATCGCCGATGATTACATTGTGTTCGCGCATCTCGTCAATGCGCAAGGCACGCGAATTGCCGCGAGTGATAGTGCGCCGCGCCGCGGTGAAATGCCAACTTTGCAGTGGCAACCCAATCGTCCGGTGATTGATGCGCTCGTAATCCCGATTGAGGGCAACGCGCCGCTCGGCGAAAATTACCGGCTGGAACTAGGATTGTACGACGCGAACAAGGGCACGCGTTTGCCGATCACAGATGCAGGCGACAAACTTGAGATCGCGTCGTTCAGCATCGTACCGTAAATTTTTGCGGCACGCGATAGATGAGGAAAAATGAAAACAGAAATTGCGACGCTCGCGGGCGGATGCTTTTGGTGTCTTGAAGCCGTGTTCGATGAACTCAAGGGCGTCGCGAGTGTCGAGTCGGGCTATGCCGGCGGGGCATTGGCAAATCCATCGTACGACCAAGTTTGCTCTGGCAAAACCGGTCACGCCGAAGTCGTTCAAATCACATTCGACCCGGAAGTGATTGCCTACCGTGATTTACTTCGCATCTTTTTCACGATTCACGACCCGACGACCTTGAATCGTCAAGGCGCGGATGTGGGCACGCAGTATCGTTCCGCGATTTTTTATCACGACGACGCGCAAAAACAGATTGCCCAGGAAGTAATGCAAGAAATCACGAACGCCAAAATCTGGGCGCGCCCGCTCGTCACCGAGTTATCGCTGTACCGCGAATTTTATCGCGCTGAAAATTATCATCAAGAGTACTATGCCAACAATCCGAACCAGGGTTATTGTCGCATCGTGATTGCACCCAAGGTGGCAAAATTCCGCGAACATTATCGCGCACAATTAAAGAAATAATCGCGGGGAGAAACGACGATGCCAACCTTTGAAAAAATTTTACAGAGCACGTCCGAAAAACTGTACGGCGATGAGCGCTTGCGGTCCAACCTCAGCGATGAAGAAGCCAAGATGGTACTAGGCTGGGCAGATGCCTGGATTGCCGAGCGCGTGAATGATGCAATCGATGAAGTCGCGGCAAAGCAAATCGCGCAGAGCGAACTCGCGCGCGTTAAACCCGTCGTTGCCGCAATCAACGAACTCGGCAAAAAACCGGGCGCGCCCGCACTCGGTGAAGCCGTTGCCGCGCTCGCGCTCAAACCACAACCGCCGCTCACACGGGCGCAAACGTTTCGCGTGCTCGGCGTGTTGACCAGCACGGTGTGGAAGACGGCAAAAAAATAACGCGCGCAAAAGGAGTCTCGTGAGTTTCATGACCAAGCTGTTGCTCATCAGCGCGATTGTGTTGCTTGTCATTTGCGTCGTTGGCGTCGTCGTGATGGTCGTCGTCATGGCGCCTAGTATCGCGCAAACAAGCGCGACTCCCGCGCCGGTGAGCGCTACAAGTAGCGGCACGTGGTATCAACTTTATTTCACCACGCCCAAATATCCCGACCGCGAAGCCGATCATCGTGGCGGACTCGACGAACACTTGACCGCGTTCATCAATTCGGCAACATCGAGCGTGGATATGGCGGTCTATCAACTCGATTTGGCGAACGTGACCCAGGCATTGCTCGAAGCAAAAAAGCGCGGCGCAACTGTGCGCGTGGCAACCGACATTAACATTTTCAACGATGCCAAAGAAAATCCTTCGCTCAAGAAATTGCAACAAGCCGGCATTTCAATTTCGGCGGGCAATCCCAACGCCATCATGCACAACAAGTTTGTGATCGTGGACAAGCAAGCGGTGTGGACCGGTTCGTGGAATTTTACCGCGAACGACACGTATCGTTACAACAATCACGGCATCCTGATTCACTCGCCCGAACTCGCGCGCAATTATACCGTGACGTTCGAGAAAATGTTTGGCGACAAGAAATTCGGTCCGTCACGCAAAGCCGGCGGCACGACACCGCGTTTGACAATTGACGGCATCACCGTCGAAAATTATTTTGCGCCGGAAGACAAGGTCGCGGGCAAAATTGTCACGCGGCTCCGGCAGGCGACACGCACGATTGATTTTCTAGCGTTCTCGTTCACCGATGATGACATGGGCGAAGCGATTTTGGAGCGCGCTAAAGCCAACGTCAAGGTGCGCGGCGTGTTTGAAAACACCGGCTCGGAAACACAATTTAGCGAGTATGGCAAAATGAAAAAAGCCGGCTTGGATGTGTGGCAGGACGGCAATCCGTACTTGATGCACCACAAGGTTTTTATCTTGGATGGCAAGACCGTTATTCTGGGTTCGTTCAACTTTTCGCAGAACGCCGAAACCGAGAACGACGAAAACTTGCTGATCATTGACGATGCGTCACTTGCGCAAATTTTCCAAGTCGAGTTCGCGCGCGTTTACGAGCAAGCAAAAAATCCGCCCAAGAAATAATCATACGCAAAATAAAAACGCGACGAGGTTGACTCGCCGCGTTTTTATTTTTGGTTGGTCACGTAGAGGCATAACGTGCTACGTTTTTACTCGCCGTGATATTGTGACAGAATCAAACATGCATTTTGTCCGCCAAATCCGAACGAATTCGACATCGTGATTTCAATCTGGGCATTGCGCGCGAGTTGCGGCACATAATCCAGGTCACACGCCGGGTCGGGTGTGACCAGGTTCGCGGTTGGATGAATTTTTTGATCGCGCAGGGTCAGCGCGCACACTACCGCTTCAAATGCGCCCGCCGCGCCCATCGAATGACCGA
>CAZPIR010000404.1:0-4200 GCA_964586085.1 uncultured Anaerolineaceae bacterium
ATAAACCTGAAATAAGGTGGCGGAGAGGGAGGGATTTGAACCCCCGGTGGACTTGCGCCCACACGCGATTTCGAGTCGCGCGCACTAGACCGGACTATGCGACCTCTCCAGCGGCGCGCATTATAACACAGGGTCGCGAAATCGCAAAACGAAATCATTACGCGCAAAAGAAACAACCGCCAGCATCTTGGTGCAGGCGGTTGTAAGTGCTACCTAAAAAAAGAGTTTAGGCAACTTTGGTCACGTTTGCGGCTTGTGGTCCTTTGGCGCTATCTTCCACCTCAAATTCGACCTTGTCGCCTTCGTTGAGACTGCGATACCCTTCCATTTGGACGGCGGAAAAGTGCACAAACACGTCTTTGACATTGTCGCCACGCGAGATGAAACCATAACCTTTGGCGGAGTTGAACCACTTGACCGTACCTTGAATCCGATCTGCCATTTTCCTTGCACCTCCCTTCGGGGAAAAATTAGCGTAAGGATAAATGCTCCGAGCAAATAAAAATCGCCAAGGCGAACTAGTTCTTGCCTTGGCGAGCACCTACTCGAACCAAACGCGCAACTGCCGTTCCCTACGCGGCACATTATCACACACCCGATTTTGAGTGTCAATCTTTTTCGAGCCAAATCGGGACATCAAAAGATAATTTTTTTTAACTTTTGATTTTGCCACGTTACCCCATGAGCCACACACCTGCTTCTCAAATGGAACGAGTGCGATCAAAGTTGACCGCACTCGTTATGGATTAATCTTTTTTGTCTGTCGCCTCACTCGTATAGTTTACGAATGGCTTGAGCAAATTGGTAAACTCGGCAGGGAAGATGAACTTGGTTGCCGGGCTTGCGCCTAACGCTTTGAGCGCATCCAGGTATTGCAAACTCATCGTCTTGGCGTCAATGTCTTTCGCCGCCGAGAACACGCGCGCAAGCGCTTCGGCGTACCCTTCAGCCGCGAGAATGCGCGATTGCTTTTCGCCTTCCGCGCGCAAAATCGCCGACGACTTGTCGCCTTCCGCTACGGTGACCGTCGCTTGCTTTTTACCTTCGGCTTCGGTCACAACCGCGCGGCGCGTACGTTCCGCCGACATTTGGCGCGTCATCGCTTCTTGAATTTCGCGCGGCGGAACAATCTCGCGAATTTCGACGGCGGTCACTTTGATGCCCCAACGTTCGGTCACCTCATCCAATTTCGTGCGGAGCACCGTGTTGATGTGCTCGCGTTGCGCCAACACATCGTCGAGCACAATGTCGCCGATGACGGCGCGGAGGGTCGTCGTCGCAATGCCTTGCGAAGCGAGCGCAAAGTTTTGCACCTGGATCACGCTGTCCACCGGATTGACGACCTTGTAGTAAATCAAAAAGTCAACCGAGATGGAAGCGTTGTCTTTGGTGATCGTCGTTTGATGCGGCACATCGTAAACCTGCTCGCGCAAATCCACCGAGCTGGCAGTTTCGATAAAGGGGATGAGCAAAATCAAACCAGGTCCACGTTGCCCCAAACATTTGCCCAGCCGAAACACGACCAAACGCCGATACTCGGGCACGATTTTGAGCGCCATCGAAAGGAGCACCAACGCAAACAAAACAAAGAGAAATCCGATACAGGCAAAAAACGCAAAAGTGTCCACGTGACTACCTCCTCTGTGAGATTCTGGTTTTTAACGACCAGTGAGTTTTGCTTTTCTATTGCCGTGTGACATACAAACGCAAGCCATCCACTCGCACAACCTGGACGCCCTGCCCACGTTCAATCTTGCCATCTTGTGCAATCGCCGTCCACAATTCGCTCTTGACCTGCACGGTTCCTTCCGGCGCAAGATCGGAGGTGGCGATACCATGCGCGCCGATCAAGGTCTGTGTGCCCATCAACACCGGTGCGTGCTGACCGCGCACTGCCGCGCCCAGCACAAACACAAAGAACAAGGTCATCATGCCGGCAAGCCCAAACACGACCCAGGGTGAAAGCGTCACGTTTGTCACGACATCGGGACCGGGTGGCGTGAACGGCACAAACAACATCAGCGCGCCGAGAATGAACATGATGACGCCGCCAATCGTCAACACAAAACCAGTAACCTTGATGTCGAGCAAAAACAAAACAATCGAGAGGACGATGAAAATGACGCCGCCCCAGTTGACCGGCAATTGTCCGAGCGCGACAAAGGCGAGCACCAAACAAATCCCGCCCACCACTGCCGGGATCGTGGCACCGGGATTGTAGAGTTCAACCGCAATCGCAAGCAGACCAATGTTGAGCAGAATCAGAGCGATGTTGGGATCAACCATCGTGTGGAAAAATAGTTCGGCAAAATTCATGTCGAGGCGATTGATGCTGGCGTGTTGCGTGTTCATGGTGATCGATCCAGCGGCGGTCTTGACCGATTTGCCATTCACCTTGACGAGGAGATCATTCACATCGGTCGCAACGACATCAATCACTTTGAGTTCGAGCGCTTGTTGCGCGGTTGCCGAAATACTCTTGCGCACCGCATTCGCCGCCCACTCTTCATTGCGCCCACGCTCACGCGCGACCGTTTCGATCAAGGACGTGGAAATGTTTGTGACCTTGTCGCGCATATCGCCTGTGATGTTGTCGCCGTTGCTGTCCACCGGATGCGCCGCGCCGATGGTTGTGCCCGGTGCCATCGCGGCAATGTTACCGGCAAGTGTGATAAATGTACCCGCCGACCCTGCCCACGCGCCCGACGGTGAAACGTAGACGATGATCGGCACGCGCGCGTTCAACATTCGCATCAAGATGTTTTGCGTCGCGCCCAACGAGCCACCCGGTGTATTGAGTACAATCACCAACGCTTCGGCGCTATTTTGTTCTGCCACGCCGATGCCTCGGCTTATGTAACCTTCATTCCAGGTATCAATTCCGCCTGAGACAGTCAAGACATAGATCGTTTTGGAGGTTTGCGCATACGCGGCAAGCGGTAGAACGTGAATCAGCAAAATCAATGCGATAGCTATCAATCGCCAAATAGTTTTCATCTTGCTTCACACTTTCTCAAATCACTTGTGATGCGCGCTACTGCACTCGTTGCCAATCGAGTACTATGCGACAGCCGGGTGCGTTGCCGCCGGGGTACGCAATCAGCGCGGCGAGTGGAATCGGAGTTTTGCCATCCGTCGCAAACACCGCGACATTCAACATCCCAGGATCTTTGCCCAATGAGAACAGGTACTGTCCATTGGCATTCGTGCGCGCCGTCGTTGTCCCGAATCCTTCACCATAATAACCGACGAGCGCATTCGTCACCGCTCTGCCCTGCAAATCGCGCACGACGCCGGAAATGTCGCCCGCGCCGGTCGTGCAAGGTTTATCGTTGGCGATGGATAATTTGAAAGCATAATTCTCAGTTGTCACCGGTGTCGTGGTCGTTATTGGAACCGTCGCCGTCACCGTCACCGTGCCGGTCACAATCGCTGTGGCAATCGGCGTGGGCGTCGGCGGCGAAGCGATGATTTGCTTGCACTGATTCATCGAATTGGTGCGCCTCTGCAGAACCTGTGCGTCCGGCGAAATTGCGAGCGCACTATCGTACTCGCGCGCGGCAAGACAGGGACTCGTCTTGGCGGCAATGTCGGCGTACTGGACGTACGCTTCGAACAGTTGCTTTTTCGTATCGTGATAATTTGGATCGCGCGAATAAATTGCGGAAAATTTTTGAATCGCGGCTTGCCAGTTGTAGCCAACCGATTGTTTGCCTTCAAGATACAGCGCGGCAAGATCACGTTGCGTGACGACTTCGGGATCGCCACTGCCAATCGCGAGCGCGGACTCGAAACGCTCGCGCGCGATTTCAATGTTACCATTCTTGGCCGCGTCTTTGCCACCTTCGACGTACGCGCGATACGTCAGCGTTTTCACTTCGGCGGTGCGATAATCCGGGTTGAGGTTGCGCAGTTGTTCGAGCCGCGTGATTGCGTCTGCCCATTCCTTTTGCGTCAACATCTTGTTCGCTTCATCGAACAAGGTCGCGGCGACCTGATTTGCCTGCCTGGCTGGCGACGCGCCGCTTGCGTTCTTGGCTTTTTGTTCCGCCAACTTTTGCCGCGCCGGTTCAAACGTGTCGTCGTACTGGAGCGCAATTTCAAATTCGGCGAACGCGGTCTCGGGATAATTTTCCGCCAACAAACCCAGCCCGCGATTGTAATGTTCAATCGCCGCTTCGTGACTCTTGTCGCGCAATT
>CAZPIR010000405.1:0-4200 GCA_964586085.1 uncultured Anaerolineaceae bacterium
ATCGCGACCCCGGATATTTTCGCGGACCCGAAGACCCGAATCACCCGTACTATCACGTCGGCTTTCGCGTCGTGCTCGATGCCGTGACGCGCTAATCAGTTCAAAAGGAAATGACCATGAAAACATCCCAGTTGATTTTTATCGTATTCGCTTTGCTTGCGCTTGGTTTGATGGGTTGCACCAGCATCACGACGCAACTTGTGCCAACGCCAACCGAGACGCCAATGCCCACGCCAGTACCACCCAAAGAAATTTCCGCGCCGGCTCCCAATCAAAAGCCAACCATCGCGTTGAATGCAAATCCAAACACCCAGCCCACGCCCAATCAAAGGCCGCCGCAACAATCGGCGGGCAACCCGGGCACAACCCCGCCGCCGAATCAAAAACCTCCGCAAGCGGGTACAAGCACGACCGTCTCGCAACAAGTCGGCTTGATTCTCAACACGGCGAAAGCATTTGTTGGATATACCTTGTTCGCGCCCAAGCACAATGGCGCAACTTATTTGATTGATAACAACGGTCAAGTCGTTCACGCGTGGACTGCCAGCAAATACGAACCAGGTCAATCGGTGTACTTGCTTGAGAATGGTCACTTACTACGCGCGTGCATGACCAAAGGTCGCCTCTCGACCGGCGGCGGCGAAGGCGGGCGCGTCGAAGAGTACGATTGGGATGGCAAACTTGTGTGGGAGTTTGATTACTCGACCGATCAACGGATGCAACATCACGACATTCATCCTTTGCCCAACGGAAATATTTTGATGCTCGCCGTCGAAAGAAAAACGTACGACCAAGCAATTGCCGCCGGGTTTTCACCGAGCAAACTCGAAGGTCAGGTCAAGCGCGATGGCATGATCTTGCCGGACATGGTCGTCGAAGTGAAACCGACCTATCCATCGGGCGGTCAAGTCGTTTGGGAATGGCATGTCTGGGATCATCTCATTCAAGATGTGGATAAAACTAAATCGAACTATGGCAACGTCGCGGCACATCCTGAATTGATTCAAGCAGATGATGAAGGACGCGCGGTGCCCACGTTTTGGAATCACATGAACTCGATTGATTACAACCCGGCGCTCGATCAAATTTTATTGAGCGTGCGCGGCAACAGCGAAGTGTGGATCATTGATCATGGCACCACAACGGCTGAAGCGGCGAGTCACGCCGGCGGCAAACGCGGCAAGGGCGGCGACCTACTCTATCGTTGGGGCAATCCGCAAATGTACGATGCCGGCACGCGCGACAATCAAACATTTTATCAACAGCACGACGCCGAATGGGTCGAGCCAGGTTATCCGGGCACAGGCAACATTACCGTTTTCAACAACGGTCTGGGTCGTAACTATTCGACAATTGACGAGTTCACGCCGCCGGTGGATGCAAAAGGAAATTATTCCATCGTTGCTGGACAAGCGTTCGGTCCCAAAACGTTTGCGTGGTCATACAAAGCAAATCCGCCCAGCTCACTTTTCGCGGGCGCGATCTCCGGCGCGCAACGCTTGCCGAATGGCAACACCTTGATTGACGATGGCACGCACGGCACATTCATCGAGGTCACATCGAGTGGCGAAGTTGTGTGGAAGTACGTCAACCCGGTCGTCACGAATGGCGCGTTAGCCAAGAACGCCGGCATTCCCACCGACCCGGTGCGTGAAGGCGAGTTGATGAATGCGGTGTTTCGTGTGTATCGTTACGCGCCCACCTACCCAGGTCTGGTTGGCAAGACATTGACGCCCAGTGGCGTGTTGGAAAAGTAAAGGCAATCACGATGCAAACAAAAAATATTTTCTGGTTGCTGATGATCGTCCTCTTGAGCGCGTGCGCTACAACCAATCCACCGGCAAGCAAACCAGCGCCCGCCGAAAAACCGGCTCCGCCACCATCCACCAATTCGGGACGAATGCTCGGCGGCGCGACGACGGTGCAACACACCACCGAAATGCGTTACTGGGACAAGACCAAAGCGTACAACGGCTATACCTTGTTCGGCGCGGCGGGCACGAGTTACTTGATTGATATGGAAGGCAACGTCGTCAACACGTGGAAGCTGGGAACGAATCCGCGCTTTCTCGATAATGGCAACTTGCTCGATGCCTCGACCGATGACCCCAGTGGTTTTGCCGGTCTGCGCGAACTCGATTGGAATGGCAACACGATTTGGAATTATGCCGAGACGCGCAAGGATTATCACCCGCATCACGATTTCACGCGCATCTGGAACAAGAAACTCAACGCGTTCACCACGCTCTACATCGCGAACCGCGACATTACGAACGAGCAATGTATCGCCGCCGGATGCGATCCCAAAAATGCGCCGTACACCGGCGCGCAGATGGACGCGATTGTCGAAGTGGATATGCAAGGCAAGGTCGTGTGGGAATGGTTTTTCCTCGACCACACGATTCAGGATGTTGATCCAAGCAAACCGAATTATGTGGGCGCGGGCAAAACGATTGCCGATTATCCCGGCAAGTTGAATCTCAATTTGTTGGGTCGTCCCGTGCGTAAAGATTGGTTGCACTGCAACGCGCTCGATTACAATCCCGACCTGGATCAAATTGTCATCAACTCGGTGCAGGGTGAATTTTATGTGATTGATCACGGCAACACATTTTTGCCGAATGATCCGGCGGGCAGTCTCAAACTCGCGGCGAGCACGACCGGCGATTTTCTGTACCGCTTTGGCGATCCTGCGCGCTACAAGCAGGGCGACCCGCCCTCGATTCTGCAAGACTGGACAGCATCAACGACTGGCAACAAACAAATCGGCGGCAGTCACGATATCCAATGGATCAAACCAGGATTGCCCGGCGCGGGACATTTCCTCGTGTTCAACAACGGGCAATACCTTTTCGAGCGGACGCCGCAATCGTACATCTTTGAAATCAACGCGTACCTCAACACGAGCAAGCAAGACACGGGACAGTACGTCAATCCGCCGAACGCCGGGTATTATCGCTGGGTTTCGCCGGATGCGCAGAACACGCACAAGCAACCCAAGCAAATGTCGAATCAAATTGTGTGGACGTACAGTTCCAAAGACAACACCTCGTTTTTCAGCCACATCGGTTCGAGCGCGCAACGCTTGCCGAACGGCAACACGCTCATCGGCGCATCCACGACCGGGCAAATGTTTGAAGTGACGATGGGCGGCGAAGTGGTTTGGGAGTACATCAATCCTGTGACCCGCAATGGCGCGTTCACCGTTTTGCCGGATAATTATCCGATGACCAATTCGATGTTTCGCGCGTATCGGTACGACACCACTCACCCGGCGCTTGCCGGCAAAACCTTGACGCCGAAAGGAGCAATCACGAGCTTGCCGTTTACGCCGCCACCGAGCAAACCCAAACCGTAAAACAACGCGAGTTCGAGTTAAGAAAACAGATGTCATTCGACGAGCGGAGCGAGGGCGCAAGCGTCTCGCTTTTGCATCAACCCAAATGAGATTTCTCGCTTCGCTCGAAATGACATTGACGAGTGATGTTGTTCCTCCCGAATTGACGTTAAAACATCGGAGACACCATGAAGAAAAATTTTGTGCTGGGAGTAGTGTTCGTGATCCTGGGTTTGGCAAGCGCGTGTTCAAGCGTGCCGATCGTTACCTCCACTGCGGCGCCGATTGTTTCGCCGACAAAGATTGCAAGCGCAACTCCCACCGCCCAAGCAACCAAGTTTGTGCTTCACAGTCCCGAAGTTGTCGAGGGCGGCGCACTGCCGCGCGATTACACCTGCGACGGATCGAGCGCGACCTTGCCGCTCGAATGGCGCGGCGCGCCAACGGGGACATCAAGTTTCGCGGTTGTGATGCATCACATCCCGCCGGAAATTACGCCGCACTGGTATTGGGTCGTTTACAACATTCCATCGAAGGTCACGAGTTTTCCAAAGAATATGAGCGGCATTGGCAAACTCGGCAACAATAGCGTGAATAAAAAACTGGAATTTTCGCCACCGTGTTCCAAAGGCGCGGGCGAAAAAATCTATACGTACACGGTTTACGCGCTGTCGGCGGAGCCGCAATTTGCCGTGCCCGCTTCGCAAGTAAATCGCGAGGTGTTGCTCGCCGCGATCAAAGATAACATACTTGCCAGCGCGGAGTTGAATGTGACCTATGCGCGCGCCAGATAATTTTACGTCCGTATACCAAAATCTTAACAACTTCTGAACAAGTTGCCATTACAATCGGCGACAGAAATC
>CAZPIR010000406.1:0-4196 GCA_964586085.1 uncultured Anaerolineaceae bacterium
CGTCGAGATAAAACGGTTGCACCTGGAACGCGACCGGCACAGTCACCTCGACACCTTCGAACACGCCATCAATTGCCGATTGAAGCACGGCGTCGCGAAACGAGATTTGATAATCCATCGCCAAGCCGGTTGCATTGCGCATCATTTGCCGTTGCAATTTGAATCCGCCGACATGATACGCTTGATCCATTCGCAATGCCAAATACTTGTCGCCGGGTTTGTAAACAAGGCGTTCCACTTCGGGCGCGCGAATGTCGTGCGTGAACGAAATCAGGTCGGCTTGGCGCGCGCGCAGATCGTACGAGATGATTGTGTACGAACCAATGATCGCCTTTTCGGTAACCGGCGGTTCGTGTGTTTCGCCGTACCCGTACAATAAAAAGTTGACACGCCCTTCGTTCAACACTGGGTTGACACTCTTGGCGTATTCCGGGTCTTGCTTGATGCGTTCGGCGCGACGACGAACCGCATCCGCCGCGAGCGGTCGCACGAGTGAGTCGAACAAGGATTCCGGTTCAGGGGTAGCAGTCACGCTGGGCGCGAGAGCGACGGGTGATGGGGTAGGTACGACAGTCGCTGAAACATTTGGCGTGGTTGCCGGTGATGACGCGATGGGACTGGGAACATTGGTGGACGAAACAATGGTGGGTGGGATGGCGGTGGAGATGACGAGTGGTGTGGTACTAGGAGGCGTTTGACAAGCAGTTAATCCTGACAAGATCAGAACAAGCATGCCAATTCGCCAGATGTGTTTGGCGAGGCGAGGCATAGTGCATCTCTCCTGTGAGTTTGGATTTTTGGGACAGCCGTGTCCACGTGATGTGCCGAGATTTTCATCACTTGCATTCTGAGACAACTTGGTTTAGACTTGGTTCGAACGCTGGGCACGCACGAGTCTATTATATCGCGCCCGTCCGCGAAAAACAAATCTTGCATTTCACCGCAAAGGAGTCGCCCGATGACTGCGCCGGAAAACATTCTCGCTGGTTTGGCTCTCAACCCGGGTCCGCGTGAAAACATGTTGCCCAGCACCGACGAAATGCGCGCGCTCGGTCCCAAATGGGTTCGCTATCTCTTGCGTTCCCCATTTCAAAACACAGCAACCGGCAACAATCTCGAACTCGATTTGGTGTTGGAGCGGTACCGCGACCTGGGTGTGAATGTCCTCGCCTTGATTAACCCCGAAACTCTCGATCAGATTCCCCCGGCTGGCGCTTCGCGCGATTGGGGCGATGCAGATTCTGGTTACATCGGACGTGTGTCCGACCTTGCACAAAAAGTGGCGGCGTTTTACGACGGACGCATCGCCGCGCTCGAAGTTTTCAACGAACCAGATACGCAACAAATTTTACCGGAAAAATATGCCGCCCTGCTCTCTGCCGCGTATCCTAAAATCAAAGCCGTGAGCAATGTCCCGGTTATTTCTGCCGGCATTTGTTGTGGCAAAAATCATCCGTACTTGCAAACCGTGATGAACACCGCGCGCGCCAAGTGCGATTTTGTTGGCTGGCATCCGTACGGTTTGCGTGTGGACACGTGGCCTACAAACGATTGGGGCTTGGGCGATTTGCGCGATTCGATCACGCGCGCGCGCGCGATTGCCGGCAAGCCCTTGTGGATTACCGAGATTGGCGCCGAGTTGGCGTACCAGTGGCCTCAACCTTCCGAGCAAGCTGTCGCCGAATATCTCACGCGCGCATTCAACTTGATGCGCGAACTCGGCAAGGACACGGTTGCGCACGCATTCTGGTTCACGTGGCGCATCATCGAAGAGGGCTGGGGCATCGTGGACACGGTGGGCGCGCGACGCGCCGCGTGGTACGCTTTGCAACAACAAACCAAGCCTTCGCCGACAATCCAGGTCACCTTATCGCCCACGACCTTGATGAGCGGCGATGCGCTCACCGCGAATTTCATTGTCAAGAATTTGACGGACGATACACTGACGACCCAGGAACCGAACCCAGGGTTCACGTACGAACAAGGCGACACATTTTACACACGCGGATTTCCGGATGTGGCGGGCGCGTTTCGCGTCGCGCTCGATTTTGATGGACGCACCGGGATTGACCATCCGTATCGTTGGGGCTTGGGCACTCCGCTTGCGCCGGGACAATCGGCGAACATTGCCGGCGTGGTGCGACTCAACACCCCGCAAACCAAAAATTTTTGGGCGGGACTGGTACAAGAGCGAACCGCGTGGTATCAGGATAATCAAGGCACACAGGAAATTATCGTCAAACCAGGATTTGAAATTACGGACGTGACGTTCACGCCGACTGACTTGATGGTCGGCGAATTACTCAACGTGAGCATCACGGTCAAGAACACGAGCAACACAACACTCGCCACCCAGTCGCCCGCCCCAGGGTTTGTGTACGACGAGGGCGATTCGTTCATCAGTCGCGGCTTTGCCGATGTGCCCGGTAACTTTCGCGTCGGCATTGATTTTGAAGATCGCGCGGGGATTGACCATCCGTATCGTTGGGGGCTTGGCTCGCCACTCGCGCCGGGAGAGACGCGCACCATCACCGGCGCGATTCGGATCAAGCAAGCGCAAGCACAAAATTATTGGGCAGGCTTGGTGCAGGAACGTGTCGCGTGGTGGCAAGATAAATTGGGCGCGCAAAAAATCACCGCGACCTCCCCGACCGGCAAACCGCGTATCGTCAGCGCAACGTTTTCGCCGACGCGCTTGAACGCCGGCGAACTACTCAATGTGAGCATCACAGTCCGCAACGATTCGAACGCCGTGGCAGTCACGCAATCACCCGACCCAGGATTTGCATACGACGAGAGCGACACATTTTACACGCGCGGTTTCCCAGATGTGTTCGGCGCGTTCCGCGTCGCACTCGATTTCGATAATCGGACTGGCGTTGACCATCCGTACCGCTGGGGCTTGGGTGCACCACTCGCGCCGGGTGAAACGCGCACGATCACTGGCACGATTCGCTTGAACGCAACACAATCGCAAAATTACTGGTTCGGTCTCGTCCAAGAACAGGTCGAGTGGGCGCAGGATCAGGTCGGCGCACAACGCATCCTGGTTGACCCGGCACCGGTGGACGCGCCGCAAATCGTCAGCGTGAATTTTTCGCCGACGACAATCGTCGCGAATGACTTGATGAATGTTGCCATCACGGTCAAGAACACAACCATGCAAACGCTCGCGACCCAAAGTCCCGAACCTGGATTGATCTATGCCGAGGGCGATACATTTTACACGCGCGGATTTCCGGATGTGGCGGGCGCATTTCGCGTCGCACTCGATTTCGATGGACGCACCGGCGTGGATCATCCGTATCGCTGGGGGCTTGGTGGCTCACTCGCGCCGGGCGAAACGCGCACGATCACCGGCGCAATTCGCTTGGCGAATGCGCGCGCGCAAAATTATTGGGCGGGCTTGGTGCAGGAGCGCGTCGCGTGGCATCGTGACCGCGAGGGTGTGCAGATGATTGCTGTCAATTCAGGTGTGCGTCCGCGTGTGATTCACGTGCACGATTTGAGCGCAACGACCTGGACGGGACAACCGGCGTACTGGACATTCGTCAATCAAAACGCGGTAACGGAGATGGTCAAGCGTGGCGTGATGGCGTTGACGAATCGCGCAACCGAGGTTGACGCATGGCGCGCGATTCTACCGAACTATCAGCCCGGTCAAGCCATCGCAATCAAGGTGAATTTTGCGAATGGCGGCAACGGCAACCTGGATGCAATTCCCGAAACGCTCAACGCGGTTGTGAGCGGCTTGCAAACCATCGGCGTGCGCGCGAGCGATGTCTGGGTGTACGATGCGACACATGTTTTGCCGGATCGGTTTGTGCAAGGTTGTGCGTTTCCCGGCATCCGCTTTTTCGATACGGGCGGACATGAGCGCGCGAGTTTTGATAGCACCTCGCCGGAGGCGACGATTGCATTCACGCCACCCACCGATCTGACACCGCCGCCAACAATCAAAATTACCGATGTGCTGGTTAACGCAACCTATGTGATCAACCTGCCGATTTTCAAGGGGCACAAGAGCGGGGCTGGCATCACGTTCGGTTTCAAAAACCATTTCGGCTCGACCAATCTGCCGAGTGGTTTTCATCCGTACGTTTTTCCGGCAGGAACATTTTGCCGCGCCGATTACAATCCGCTCGTTGACCTGAATCGGATGCCGAGCATTCGCGCAAAAACGGTGCTGACGATTG
>CAZPIR010000407.1:0-4177 GCA_964586085.1 uncultured Anaerolineaceae bacterium
TTTGTTTTCTCCTTAACGGCGAGGTTCAGAAATCAAAACCTTTTCTAAGGCTTCGAATTCTTCAACACACTTGCCAGAACCTTCAGCAACTGCCTGCAGTGGACGTTCGCTGATATGAACCGGCATTCCAGTTTCATGACGAAGTCTTTCATCTAATCCACGAAGAAGTGCGCCGCCACCAGTAAGAACTATTCCGCGATCCATTAGATCACTTGCAAGCTCTGGTGGGGTCTTATCCAAAGTGCTCTTAACAGCGTTAACGATTTGATTAACTGGATCTTCAAGGGCCTTGCGAATATCTTCAGCGGATACCCGAATAGTTTTTGGTAATCCGGTTGCAAGGTCGCGTCCACGGACGACAACGTCGCCGGGGTCACGTCCACTTCGTCGAACTGGCCCTGTTTGTACGCTTCGAAACGTTGCACTTCGTCGGTGATGTAGGTGGTTTCGATGCGATCCAATTTCGGCTTGCCGCGCCAATAGTTCGCGTTCGCGGCGTAAACGATGCGCTTGCCTTCTTCAATGCTTTGGACGGTGAAAGGACCATTGCAAGCATGACCGGACGCCTTGGTCCACCAGTTATCCTGAGCGGCATCCGCGGCTTTTTTGGAAGTCGGATACGTAACCCAGGTGTAGGCAATATAGTGCCAGAAACCAATCGGGTTGTCGAATGAGACGGTCAATTCGCGCTTGGCATCGTCGGCTTTGACACCGTACGCGGCATACAGTTTTTCAACTTCGGCGGCGGTCGGTTTCTTGCCTTCGAGGTCAATCAACGCATTCGCGCCCTTGACATCGGCGACGAGACTGGTGTACTGCTTGCCAAGCAAATTCGGGTCCACTTCGCGTTTGAGCGCGTATTCGAAATCGGACGCGTTCATCGCGGTACCATCCGCACGTTTCAAACCATCACGAATGTGAAAGACCATGCTCTTACCATCGGCGGCGATAGTCCACTTGTCGGCAGAGCCAGGACCAATGTTGCCCTTGGCGTCAATCGCGGTCAGACCTTCGTAGCACAACTTGAGCATTTCGATCTCGATACCGTAGGACGATTTCTGCGGATCGAGCACATCGGGATACGTGCCACGCGCGAGGCGCAGAACTTTGACGCCAGCGGCAGGCGCGGCGGTCGGAGCCGGGGGCTTGGTCGGTTCGGGCGCTTTGGTCGCCGGAACGGCGGTCGCCGCAGGCGCGCTAGTCGCGACGGGAGCCTTGGTCGGTTCGGGCGCTTTGGTCGGCACGGGCGCGCTAGTCGCGGCGGGCGCCTTGGTCGGTTCGGGCGTCGGTGCCGCGCAGGCGGCGAGCGCCACGATAACGAGCAACAGGCTCAATACGAGCAATACTTTCTTCATTTGTTTCTTCTCCTCCTGAGAATTGGAACAGTTGAATAGATTCGAGCGAAGCAAGTTTTTTATTTTTTTCCACCACACGAACGTCAGGAACAAGCCAACAGTGGCAGTTCTGAAATTACCGGGAGGCATATCGAGGGAACACGCGGACGATTATGAGGGTCGCTACATTGCGCGGTCGAAGAACGTCATTGTCTCTTCTGCCTTCCGAGTGGTGGAACATCCGATTGGATTTAACCACCTCCTTTCAGGCAAACGTGTAGTTTATCACGCGGGCTATTATAAGAGCATTAAAGATGCTTGTCAAACTATCCGGCGCGATTTTGCTTGGCATGACCAAAGTCGCAACCTCACACCCAAAACACGCCAGGATTGAAAATGCCCTTGGGGTCCCAACACGCTTTGAGCGCGCGCATCACCTCAAGCGACGCCGGTGCATCGCCCCACACGTCGAGCGCGCCGCGCCATTCGTCCGGCACGCTCATCGCGATAGCATAGCCGCTCATCGCGCGCGCGGTCGCACGAAACGAGTTCAACTGCGCACGCGCGTTTTCGATTTTGCCCGATTCCGGCGCGGCGTAAATCATACCGCTCGCCACATCCACGACAAACGCATCTTGCTCTAGCACCGACGAATGCGCGCGCGTAAATTGCGCGACCTCTTTTGCCGGCACGCCCGCGCGCAAAATACCGCGCGCTTCATTCACGGCATCCGCGAGTGTGCGCGTCCAAATTTCCGTGCCGCTCGCTTCGATTTCGCGCGCCGACGCGCCAAACGATTTAATCGCCTCGCGCACATGATCGAATTCCGCATCCACATCTTCGCGCAACCCTTCGGCGGTGTACACGAGCGCGAACTTGTTACCATCCACACGCGCATTCGTCACCATGATTGACGATGCGGCGAGTGCGCGCGGCAATAATTGCAATCCCAGGTCAACCCCGCGCGCAAGATCGTCGAACGGCACAACGAGCGTGCGACGCGCGCGTGGTTGCGACGCGACCTTGAGCGCGACCTCGGTAATCAAACCGAGTGTGCCAAACGAGCCGATGAACGCTTTCGCCAAATCGTACCCCGCCACATTCTTGACGACCGGGCGACCCGCGCGAATCACGCGCCCGTCACCCAGCGCAACCGTCAACGCAAGCACCACATCGCGCACACTGCCGTACCGCATTCGCCACGGCGAGTTGACGTTCGCCGCCACCATGCCGCCGAGTGTCGCATTTGCAAACGGCGAAGCGAGCGCGATAAATTTTTTCTCGCGCGCGAGCATGGCTTGCAATTCATCCAAGCGCGTACCTGCGCCAACAATAATGTACTGATCGTCGGGCGCGAACTGTTTGATGCCGGTGAGATTCGTGGTGACAAGTTGGGTCAGTTGAGAATTGGCAATTGGTAATTGGTAATTGGTAATTGCAATTTTCCGTCCCGCATCCGCAAGCGCCGCAATCGCCCTGCCCGCCTCTCCCGCCGACGAGGGCGCAAAATTTTCGCCGGGCAATTTCTCATCGCGTTGCACCGTGAACGATTGCGGCATCTGAGTCGGGAAAATTTTTTTCGGATTCAACAACTCGCGTGGGTCAAATACTTGCTTGACATCCCACATCGCCAGCAGTTCGGCGTCGTTGTGCATGATCGGCATGAACTCGCGTTTTTCAATCCCGACACCATGCTCGCCCGTGATGCTTCCATTGCGACTCACGCCGATTTTGGCAATTTCGCCGCCGGCAACTGCGATACGATTTTTTTCGTTTTGGTCGTTCGGGTCCATCACCAGAATCATCGGATGGAAATTACCATCGCCCGCGTGGAGTAAATACCCAGTCGTCAATTCGTGCTTGGTCACAACGGCGTCCACCTCGCGCAATGTGTCGGCAAGTTGACTGCGCGGCACGGTAATGTCCACCGTGTAATGTTCCGGCGCGAGACGCGCCATCGCGCCCGCCGCGCTCTTGCGCGCGTACCACAAGCGGTCACGCTCTTCCTGGCTCTGCGCGATGCGTAAACTGCGTGCGCCCTTGTCGTGCAACAAATCCGCCATCTCTTCCATCTGCGAATCGAGACTCGCCGGATAACCATCCGCCTCAACGATGATCGTCGCCGCGACATCAAGCGACAAGCCGACATGCATTGCTTGCTCGATGATGCCGGCGATTTTACGATCCATCATTTCCATCGTCGCCGGCACGAGTCCCGCCGCAATCACCGCAGACACGGCATTGCCGGCATCAGGCAAAGAATCGAACGTCGCCATCATCGTCTTGATACCGGGCGGATTCGGAATCATCCGCACATCAATCGAGGTGATGAGCGCCAGCGTGCCCTCACTGCCGACGAGCAAACCGACCAAATCGTACTCGGGATAATCGAGCGCGCGACCACCGAGCCGAATCGAGCGACCATCGGCAAGCACCATGTTCATGCCGGTCACATAATTCGTCGTGACGCCGTACTTGAAACAGTGCGGACCGCCGGCATTTTCCGCCACATTGCCGCCGATGGACGACGCACGTTGACTCGCCGGGTCGGGTGGAAAATATAAACCATTTTGTTTGGCGAGCGCATCAAGACCCAGGTTGAGCGTCCCAGGTTCAACCACTGCCGAGCGTCCAACCAAATCAAAATCGGTGACGCGATTCATGCGCGCGAATGAAACAATAATGCCACCATGTTCCGCGACCGCGCCGCCGGACAAACCCGTGCCCGCGCCGCGACCAATCAGCGGCACGCCATTTTCGCTCGACCATTTTGCAAGCCGAATCACGTCATCAAGCGATTGCGGAAACGCGACCGCATCCGGTTTGCCATAATCAATCCCGGC
>CAZPIR010000408.1:0-4175 GCA_964586085.1 uncultured Anaerolineaceae bacterium
GTTTGCCGGCTTTTATCCCACCGAGACAAACGATTATCCCTTACTGCGCGACGCGCTCGATAAACTCAAGTTGAACGATGCGTCGTTGACCTACCTGCCCGAAACATCTGCCGCGCTCGGGTTTGGTTTCCGTTGCGGCTTTCTCGGTTTGCTTCATCTTGAAATTGTGCAAGAACGTTTGGAGCGCGAGTACGATCTTGATTTGATCGCGACCGCGCCCAGTGTTGAATATCGCGTGATGAAAACGAACGGCGATCTCATCACGGTGGACAATCCGGCGGAAATGCCGAGCGCCGATGAGATTTCGGAAATCGAAGAACCCTGGATGCACATCCAGGTCTTTACGCCCAAAGAGTACATTGGCGCGGTGATGGATTTGGTTGTCGCACGGCGCGGCACGTTCGACAAGATGGAATACCTTGACGAGCAACGCGTGATGCTGGCGTACCTAATGCCGCTCTCGGAACTCATCATTGACTTTTACGATCAACTCAAATCGCGCACACGCGGGTACGCTTCGCTCGATTACTCGTTTGGCGATTATCGCACGAGCGATTTGGTCAAGTTGAATGTGCTTGTCAACGAAGAGCCGGTGGATGCGTTGGCGATGATCGCGCACAAGGATTATGCGTACGCACGCGGCGCGGCGCTCGCCAAAAAGTTAAAAGAAGTGATTCCGCAACAACAATTTCCGGTCCCGATTCAAGCCGCGATTGGCGGGCGCATTGTCGCGCGCGAAACGATTCGCGCATTGCGCAAGGATGTGTTGGCGAAATGTTACGGCGGCGACATTTCGCGTAAGCGGAAACTGCTCGAAAAACAAAAAGCCGGTAAGAAACGGATGAAACGCTTTGGCTCGATTGAAATTCCGCAAGAGGCGTTTATGGCAGTCCTGAAACTCGGCGAAGATAGTTAGAGATTGGAAATAAAAAAGTTAGAAGTTGGAGTGGGTGAATTTCCAATTTCCAATTTCCACCATCCAACCTCCAATCGAGGCACTGTGGCTTTCAAAACTCTACGCGTCGAGTCAACGGACGCAATTACAACGGTTTTTATCAATCGTCCCAGTCAGCGCAACAGCATCACGAATGAATTGATGGACGACCTGCGTGCGTTTGTCGAACAAGTGCGTGGAAGTCAAACCACGCGCGCGATCATTCTCACCGGCGCGGGCAAGGTGTTTTCGGCTGGCTTGGATGAACGCATGTTGACGCAGATGCGCGACGCGCAATCGAACGACCTTGTGCGTGAACGTTTGCGCGCCTGGCGCGCGACGCTCGATACATTTGAGGCATTGCCGCAAATGACGTTCGCCGCCGTGAATGGTCCGGCGAGTGGCGCGGGTTTAACGCTCTCGCTCGCGTGCGATTTTCGCATCGCGTCCACGCACGCCTTTTTCAGTGTGCCCGAAGTGAAACTGGGTCTTGCGTTTGGCTTGGGCGGCACGCAACGCTTGACGCGGCTCGTTGGTGCGAGCGCGGCAAAAGAAATTATTTTGCGCGGACGCAATGTGACGGCGATTGACGCGCAACGCATGGGCTTGGTGCATCGCATTGCGGAACCCGGCGACGTGATGGGATTGGCGCGTAGTTGGGCAGAGCGGATGAACAATTATCCGGCGAATGCCATCGCCTCTGCTAAAAAACTGATTGACGATTCGTTCACGCAGACCGCGCACGAATCCACCGAAGCCGAGCTTGCCGCGTTCGTCGAGTTGTTGCAGACGGTGGATTTTTCCCAGCCGCCGGTGGCGACGATTGAAAATGAGCCGACCCCAAATGAGTGAACGGGTGAAAGGGAGAGGGGGAGAGCGGGGGAAGGTCTCCCATTCTCCCTCTCTCCGTTTCTTCCCCTCGTTTGATTTTATTATCCTCATTGTCATCCTTGTCATCGCCGCCGCGTTGCGGCTGTACGGACTCGCGTGGGATAGCGGTTATTTGTTTCACCCCGACGAACGTAAAATTATTCTCGTCGCGTCCGACCTCGCGTTACCAAGCAATCCGCTTGAATTATTTTCGACCGACAGTCCACTCAATCCAAAATTTTTCGCGTACGGCTCGTTTCCGATTTACCTCTTGCGTGGTTTGAGTATGTTTGCGCCGCGCACAGAATTTTTCGTGCCCTGGCGCGACAACTCGCTCGTGGATTTGGCTCTGCTCGGGCGTGTGCTCTCCACACTTTTCGATCTCGGCACAATTTTTTTCACATTCTTACTTGCCCGACGATTGTACGATTCGCGCATCGGCTTGCTCGCGTCCGCGTGTATTGCGGTGACGGTTTTACACATTCAGCTCGCGCACTTTTACGCGGTGGACACTCTGCTCGCGATGCTCGTCGTTGTGACGATGTACTGCGCCGCGCGTTTCGCCGAGTCCGGTTCGCGTCGCGATTTGATCGCGATGAGCGTGGCGTACGGTCTGGCTCTCGCGACCAAGACGACGGCGATTGTGTTGATTATGCCGATGGTCGTGGCGATTTTACGAACGGGAGAGCGGGAGAGCGGGAGAGCGGGAGAAAATCTCCCATTCTCCCATTCTCCCATTCGCTTTGTTCGAAATTTATTTGATCGACTTTGGAACGTTCGCCAAATAATTTTTCGCACGCTCGCCATCGCATTCGCCGTCTTGATCATCACGCAACCGTACGCACTCCTCGACCCGATTCGCTTTTTTGGTCAGGTCGGCACCGAGTGGTTTGTCGCGCGCGGTTGGCTCGATTATCCGTACACGCGCCAGTACGCGGATACTCTGCCGTTCGTCTATCACATTTCGCAGAGCGCGATTTGGGGCATGGGCTTGCCGCTCGGCCTTTTTGTGTGGCTCGGTAGCGCATTGTTTGCGTGGCAGTGGGTACGCGCGCGCGATTGGCGCGACGGTTTCATTCTCGCGTGGTCGCTCGTTTATTTTCTCGCGATTGGCGCACAGTACGCCAAGTACTTGCGTTACCTCATTCCGCTCACGCCGTTTTTATTTTTGATGGCGACCGTCGCGTTTACGCGTCTCAGGTTTCAGGTCTCAGGTTTCATGCAATACGCACGCCGCATCACGCTTGCCTTCATCCTCTGCGCCTCATTCGTTTATTCGTTAGCATTCGTTAGTATTTATGGACGCGAACATCCCTGGCTAGCGATTTCAAAATGGATTTATGCGAATGTGCCGCGCGATGCCGGTGTGATCGTCGAACACTGGGACGAGTTGATACCGGTTTCTCTGCGCTTGGGTGAACCGCGCTCGCCCACCGAATATCGCCTGACGATGTTTCCGTTTTTCGACGACGACACGCCAGCAAAACGCGATGCGCTCGTGGATGCGCTCGCATCGAGTGATTACATTGTCATCGCGAGCCAGCGATTGTATGGCACGCTTCCGCGTTTGCCGGCGCGTTATCCGATTTCGACGCGATATTATCGCGCGTTGTTCGATGGTCGGCTGGGTTTTGCGCCAGCGATGCACGCGATCAATGCGCCTGTGCTCGATGGTGTGATTGTGTGGTCGAATTTATTTGAGCGCGTGCAACTTGTACCGCCATTCGTTTCTGATTCGTTCGTTTTGGATTGGGGCTGGGCGGATGAAAGTTTCACGGTTTACGATCATCCGACGCCCATCGTGTTCAAGAAATCGCGCGCGCTCACGCCGGATGAACTGCGCGCTGTCTTGAGCCAACCTTGACGCGTTTGCCGTTGGATGGCAATCGCATATAATGCAAACACATTTTTTTCGGAGCCAGTAGAGTGAAGCTCTCTATCATCGTGCCCGTGTTCAATGAACGCGCGACGATTCTCAAAGTAATTGAACGAGTCCAACAATCGCCTTTCGAAAAAGAAATCATCGTGGTGGATGATGGTTCGACGGATGGCACGCGCGATTTACTGCCGCAGATCGAAAACCAGGTCGTCGTGTTGTATCACGAGCGCAATCAGGGCAAAGGCGCGGCGATTCACACCGGCATCGCGCGCGCGACCGGCGACATTATTCTGATTCAGGATGCCGACCTCGAGTACGATCCGCGCGATTACGCGCAAATCATCCAGCCGATTGTCGAAGAGCGCGTCAAGGTGGTGTACGGTTCGCGTTTCCTGGGTCCGCGCATGGCGATGTTTTTCTGGCACATGCTCGCCAACAAGATGCTGACCTTGATGACGAACATTTTGTACGACGCGATTCTCAGCGACATGG
>CAZPIR010000409.1:0-1838 GCA_964586085.1 uncultured Anaerolineaceae bacterium
TTTGTAATCGAACACACTGCATTCGCGGATGCGCCCGACGACCGACGACATGCCGCGTCCCTCGTCGCGATCCAAACGCGGTTGCGGGCGATCTACTTCGTCGCGCACGACAATCGGGTGCTCTGGCGCGGTTGGCAGTTTCAACGCTTGCGGCTCACTGGTGAATTGTATCATTGCGGTACGCAGTTGGTCAAGTGTTGGTTTGGTCAAAAACTCGACCGATGCGGTTTCGAGATGTCCGTCCCAAGTTGCCACGCGATTGCAACTCGCGCTGATTTTCATGTTCGCGTTGGCGATGTGATTGCCATCCAGCTTGCCCAGCAATTTCAACGGCTCGCTTTCGAGTTTCTTTTCTTCGCCGCCAATGTACGGAATCACGTTATCGAGAATGTCGAGCGAGGGCACGCCGGGATAACCCGCGCCGCTCAATGCTTGCATCGTCGTGACGACGACACGTTTCAAACCAAATGCATCGTCGAGTGGTTTGAGCGCGAGCGTGATGTGAATCGTCGAGCAGTTGGGATTGCAAATAATCGCGCCCTTGCGTCGCGCGCGTTGCACGTTGATTAAATCGAGATGACCTGGGTTGACTTCCGGGATCACGAGCGGCACATCGGCGTCCATCCGATGCGGCGACGCGTTGCTCGAAACGAGATAACCCGCGTCCGCAAAGTCGTCTTCGATTTTGCTCGCGACATCGCTGGGCAATGCCGAGAAAATAATCGCGGCGTCCATCGGTGGCTCGCACGGTTTCACAACCATCCCGCGCACGACTTGCGGAATCGCCATCGGCAATTGCCATTTGACCGCGTCCGCATATTTTTTGCCGGCAGAATTATCGCTTGCTGCGAGCGCGCTGATTTCAAACCAGGGATGATTGTCGAGCAATTGAATCAGGCGTTGTCCCACCAGACCGGTTGCGCCCAGAATGGCGACGGGTAGTTTCTTCATTTTTACCTCCAAGTAGGTTTGAGAGTTGGTTCGCTGGTACGTTGAGAGCTAGAACAAACTAAAGCGCCATTGAACTATTACACTAGAAAACTCGCATGAATTGCTTTAACCGCCGCATCCGCCTCTTTTTCTTCGACGGCGACGGACAAGTTGTACTCGGACGAACCTTGCGCGATGGAAATGATATTGATTTTGTTTTCGGCAAGCGCACCAAACATCTTGGCGGCGATGCCGGGAGTGTTCTTCATCCCCGCGCCGACAATCGCGACGATGGCGATTTTTTCTTCCGCCCAGATGCGGTCAATGTTGTGACGCAAGCGTTCGAGTTCAAATTCCTTGTCGAGCGCGGCAGTCGTGCGCGCCGCCGCATTCGCTTCGACGACGAAACAAATATTTTGCTCGGACGATGATTGCGAAATCATCAACACGCTGACGCTCTCACGCGCGACGGCGGAAAAAACTTTTGCCGCGACGCCGGGCACACCTTGCATTCCACGCCCTTCGACGGTGACGAGCGAGAGATTGCGAATTGTCGTGATCGCTTTTGCCGTGTGCGCGTCTTTGCGCGGTGAGCGCACAATGCGCGTCCCCGGATGTGCCGGGTTGAACGTGTTGAGAATCACGACCGGAATATCGCGGTCAGCCACCGGCGCGATCGTTTTGGGATGAATCACTTTTGCGCCAAAGTACGAAAGTTCCGCCGCTTCGCCGTACGCAATTTCGTCAATCGTTTGCGCGTTCGGCACGATGCGTGGGTCGGCAGTCATCACGCCGTTCACATCCGTCCAGATCCACACTTCATCCGCATCGAGTGCCGCGCCGAGAATCGTGCCGGTGTAATCGCTTCCGCCGCGACCCAGGGTCGTGAGAATGCCGCCGCGCGTCGC
>CAZPIR010000409.1:1938-4169 GCA_964586085.1 uncultured Anaerolineaceae bacterium
GTCACAACGAGTTCGGTCGCTTCGATGGGTTCGGCGCGCGCGCCGGTTTCGCGCAATGCTTGCGCGAGAATCGGAATGATGAGTCGTTCGCCGAGCGATGAAATCGTGTCGAGCGCGCGCGGCGTGAGTTCGCCCAGGATGTGAATGCTGTTGCACAACGCGAGCAAGCCATCAAGCCGATGCTCGACCTGGGAACGCAATGCCGAGCGCATCAACGCATCGCTCACGGCATCGTCAATCGCGGCGAGGTGCATCGCGCGCAGAGTTTGCTCGGCGGCGCGATAACCGGGGTCGTCACCCTGGGACGCTTTTCGCGCGGCGAGAATCAGGGCGTCGGTCACTTTGCTCATCGCGCTCGTCGCCACGACGACCGCGTGACCTTGCTTGGCGTAGCCGCTTACCAGCTCGGCAACATTTTTGATGCGTTTGCCATCGCCGACAGACGTGCCGCCGAATTTCATCACGAGACGCATAGTAACTCCTGACGGAGGACGGAGGACGAAAGACGAAGGAAAAAATTTCCGTCCTCTGTCTTCGGTCTTCTGTCTTCCCAAAATAAAAAAAACTCTCCGTCCTCATTGGGACGAGAGAGTTTCCCGTGGTTCCACCCATTTTTGCACGCGCGCGTCATTGAGCGTGCACACACTTGTCGCCGCTAACGGAGCAACCCGATTTGGCTCGCAAGTGGTTTTCGTCGAAGGCTTGCCGATTGGATTCGCAGTCGGTGATCCAATCTCCCTGTGACCGCGCATTCGACTACTCGTCTTGGTCTTTGCCAACAGAGTGGGCGGTATAGGGATCGAACCTATGACCTCAGCGATGTCAACGCTGCGCTCTAACCAAACTGAGCTAACCGCCCGAAAGTGTCGGCATTATACCACGAAACATTTTTTTGGCAAATCGAATCCCGTCAAAATTTTTCACTGAGCACACAGAACAAATAATTGGACGCGGACAAACGCAGATGAACGCAGAAAAATAAAATCTGCGCTTGTCTGCGCTCGTCCGCGTCCAACCAAATTTTTCAGAGCAATTCCAACTGCGTGCGCGGCGTGGCGACCGGTGGCGTTAAACCTTCAATCAATGCCAGGTCGCTGGGTTCAACCCCTTCTTTTGTCAGCAGTTGTTCGATGAACGGCACGCGCAAAAAATTCCAGCCGGCTTCGTGATACGCTTCGGCGAGATGGGGCAGGCGTTGCGTTTTCGCGCGCATCCACGCGACGAGTGTTTCCGGCAAGACGATGTACCCGCGCACCGGCGCGACCTGGATTTTTGCGAGGTCGGCAAACTCGGCGCGTGTGCGCCACACGAATGCGCGCAACACACGATTGTCTTTCAGCCAAGCCAGGTCGAATTGCGAATCTATACCTGAAACCTCACAACCCATTCGTTCGCCAAGTTGCTTGAGCATATCGAGTGCGTGCTCGCGCGTGTCGTCGTCATCGCCACGCCAATGCCACGCGCTTTCACGCGCATCTGCGTACGCCGAGGCGCACAGCGCAATCATCCCGGCATCCGGTGTCAGGTCGCCGGGAAACGCGCGATATATTTCGCGTTCCAGGTCTGCGTACGCAATTGATTTTTCGCGCGATAAAATTTCGCGCACGGCATCGTCCACACGATCAATCAATGGACGTTCGGTTGGTGCATGTGTGAGCCACAAAAACTGGGTCGGTGTGTGATAATGGTCGAACTCGTGCGCGTACCCTTGGCGTAACCCGGCGACAACCGCATCGTGCACGAGTTTGCCGGGCGAGGTGCGGAACTTGGTGCGCATGGCTTGGGCGAGCAAACCTTGGCGCGCGAGTTGCACGTACGCCGCGTGATGCAAATGTGAAAACGGCAATGGCTCGCCACGGCGAGTGAACAAATCTTGCGCCGCCGCCATTGATGCGTCGCGTATCATCGCTTCGAGCGCGCGCGCATCGAGCGCTTCGCCAGGTTCGCGTGTGCGATGTGTGAGCGCGATGCGATATTCGCCGCGCACATCGTCCGTCTCACGTTTCGGAAATTCGCCGAGCCGCGCTTGAAATAGCAAGGATTCCAAATCGAGTGATGCGCCGGCAGACGCGAGCAGTAACGACTCGATAATTTCGTGCCAGGTTTCGGTGAACGCAAAAACCAAGTGTGCGTCCGGGCGCGCGAGTTTCGCCAATGCGCTGAACGACCCGGACAACGAGTCAAAATACCAGCGTCGTTCCCACGCCGCGTCCTTGCCTGAATCGAGAAAT
>CAZPIR010000410.1:0-4163 GCA_964586085.1 uncultured Anaerolineaceae bacterium
TTCACGTGCCGAGTGGTTTGCCGCACGCGTACAGTTTGCACGGCAAGTATCTCGCACGCAGTGGCAAAAAAAATAATCCGCTCGGACCACGCCAACTACGCCAACTGTTGCGTGAACGCGGCGAAGCGAATTTCGAACAACTACCCGCGCCGAGCGCGACGTTCGACGACCTTGACCAAGTCGCTGTGCAAAAATATGCGACGATGTTTTTGGGCGATACACCGGCAAAACGTGACGCGGTGATTGATTTGCTTTCACGGCGCGGCTGTCTCGTCAAAGATGGTAACGTGTGGCGACCAACCACTTCGGGTTATTTGTTGTTCGGCAAAGAACCGCAACGCATGTTTCCGAGCGCGGAAATTTTGCTGGCGCGGTACACCGGCAAACAAATGACCGACGAATTTTTGCGTGAGGTCGTGCGTGGCTCGCTTGCCGAGCAAGTGCAACGCGCCGAGACCTGGCTTGTGGCGAACATGCGCAAGGGCGCCCGCATTGATGCGCTCCAACGCGCCGACCGCACCGAGTATCCCATGCCCGCCGTGCGCGAAGCAATTGTCAACGCCGTCGCGCACCGGGATTACGCGATTCGTGGCGACGAAATTCGCGTGATGATGTTCAGCGACCGAGTCGAAGTGTACAGTCCCGGTCGGTTGCCCGGTCACGTCACGCTTGATAACCTAGTAGACGAACGTTTCTCGCGCAACGAAGTGATCGCCCAGGTTCTCGCGGACATGGGTTTCATCGAGCGGCTGGGTTACGGTATTGACCGGATGATTCGCATCATGCGCGAGTGGGGTTTGCCCGCGCCAAAATTTACCGAGACGGCAAATGGTTTCCAGGTCACCCTGCGCGGACCCGGCGATAAACTTGTCGGCGATCAAAACGATGCGAGTCGTTGGCGCAACCTCGACCTCAACGAACGCCAACGCGCCGCGCTCGATTTCCTCGTCAAGAATCAGCGTATCACGAATCGCGATTACCGCGACATGTTTCCGGATGTAAGCGAGGAAACGATTCGCCGCGACCTTGCCGATTTGGTTGAGGAAGGTTTGCTGTTAAAGATGGGCGACAAAAAAGGAACGTTTTATATTTTGAAATGATTTTGTAGAGGCGTAGCATGCTATGCCCCTCCCTAAATAATGATGCAAACCTGAAAAACGCTCTCTCGCCAACTCTTGCTTGACCACAGCAAATTCCTCAAGGTCGAAGACCACACGGTTGAATTGCCGGACGGTCGCGTGATCGAACATTGGTCGCACGTCATCATGCCGGACTATGCATGCATTGTCGCGTGCGACGACGCCGGGCGATTCATCTTTTTTCGCCAGCGCAAGTACATCATTGATGGCGAGACACTTGCGCCCGCCGGCGGCTATCTCGAACCCGGCGAGTTGCCGCTCATTGGCGCACAACGCGAACTGCTCGAAGAAACTGGGTGTACCGCGCGCGAATGGATTGCGCTCGGCGCGTTTCCGGTGGACGCGAATCGTGGGTGTGGCACAGCCAATTTTTTTCTCGCGCTGGGCGCGCAACAAACCCAGGTGCGCAACGCGGACGACCTCGAAGAGCAAACGATTGTTTGGTTGAGCCGCGTCCAAGTCGCCGAGGCGTTGGCGGCGGGTGAATTCAAGGAACTGGCATGGGCGGCGATTGTCGCACTCGCATTGTTACGTTTGGATGCAAGGGGGTGATGCCATGTTGTTAATGCGTTGATTCTGATTCTCAATTCGAATGCACGGGTTGCATTCGTTCGTTCGTCCCGCTCGCGCAACGCGGCATCTCATCCTCCGACCTCGCTCTATTTGATTTTCCCCGGCTCGGCGGTGATGTGGCGCGTTTAGTGGCGCGCGGAAAAATCACATCACTAGGAGCCAACATGTCTTCTCTCGCAAACTTTTTGACCTCGCGCTGGGGTCCCATCGTGACCGGCGTGATCGTCGGCGTGCTCGCGCCCATCCTCGTCAAGCTCGGCAATCCCGGTAACATGGGGGTGTGCGTCGCGTGTTTCAGTCGCGACATTGCCGGCGCGCTCGGCTTGCACCGCGTGGCGACCGTGCAGTACATTCGCCTGGAAATTATCGGGATGATTCTCGGCGCACTCATCGCCGCAATCGCTTTTCGCGAATTCAAACCGCGTACCGGGTCAGCCCCTATCGCGCGTTTCGTCCTGGGCATGTTCGCCGCGATTGGCACACTCGTGTTCCTGGGTTGCACCTGGCGCGCGTACTTGCGTCTCAGCGGCGGCGATCTCAACGCGTTGTTCGGCATTCTCGGCATGGTTGTCGGCGTGGCGTTTGCGATTGTCTTTTTCAAGCGCGGATTTAGTTTGGGACGCAATCGCCCGGCACCGCAAGCCGTCGGCTGGGTGATGCCGGCGTTGATGCTCGCTTTGCTTGCCGGGTTGATTTTTGCACCGCAGTTCGCCAAAGATGCAACCGGCAATCCGACCGGTCCGATTTTCTTTTCGACGACCGGACCGGGGAGCCAACACGCGCCGATTTTGATTTCACTCGTGGCGGGCTTGGCGATTGGATTTTTAGCGCAACGTTCGCGCTTTTGCACGATTGGTGGTCTACGCGATTTGATGTTACTGCGCGACGCGCATCTGTTCAACGGCATTGTCGCGCTCGTCGTCGCCGCATTCGTGACGAATCTTGCGCTCGGTCAGTTCAACCTGGGATTCGACAAGCAACCCATCGCGCACACAGACGAGTTGTGGAATTTCGGCGGCATGGTGCTGGCTGGTCTCGCGTTCACGTTGGGTGGCGGATGTCCAGGTCGCCAACTCATTCTCTCGGGTGAGGGAGACGGTGATGCCGCCATCTTTGCATTGGGAATGATTTTTGGCACAGCATTCGCGCACAATTTTACACTCGCCAGTTCCGCGACCGGCGTTGGCGCATTCGGTCCTGCCGCTGTGATTGTCGGTCTGGTTGTCGTCGGCGTGATCGGACTCACGTTCCGCGAAAAACAATTGGCATAGGAGAAATCAAAATGAGCGAAATCAAAACCTTGGACGCGCGCGGTTTATCGTGTCCCGAACCGGCGATGCAAGCCGAACAATTTTTGAAACGTGTCACAAGCGGTGAGGTCGAAGTCCTGGTGGATTCCGGCACGGCGCGCGATAATGTGACGCGCATCGCCAAAAAAGCCGGCTGGCAAGTGAACATCGAAGCGAAACCCGGCGAAGGGTTTCGTTTGGTCTTGCAAAAATGATTTACCTCGATCATGCGGCGACCTCGTGGCGCAAACCGCCGAGTGTGTTGCAAGTGATGAGCGAGTTTCTGGAATGTGCCGGGGGCAACCCCGGCCGTTCCGGTCATCGCTTGTCCATCGCGGCGGGACGCTTGGTGTACGATGCGCGCGAAACGCTCGCCGAATTATTTCACACGCCCGATCCGCTTCGCGTGATTTTTACACTGAACGCGACGCACGCGCTCAACCTGGTTTTGCGCGGTCTGCTTGCGCCGGGTGATCGCGTGGTGACGACGAGCATCGAACACAATGCCGTGATGCGACCTTTGCGCGCGTTGGAACGTCAGGGTGTCCAGGTCGTCGTCGTACCATGTTTGCGCGATGGCTCGCTCGACGGCAAGGCGATGCGAGATGCAATCACACCGGGCACGCGCCTCGTCGTCGTGAATCACGCGAGCAATGTTGTCGGGACGATTCTGCCGGTGCAAGCGATTGCAACCTGGGCGCATCGTGTGGGTGCGCTTGTGTGCGTGGATGCGGCGCAGACCGGCGGCGTTCTGCCGATTGATGTGCAAGCGATGGAAATTGATTTGCTCGCGTTCACCGGGCACAAGGGTTTGCAAGGACCGCCCGGCACCGGTGGCTTGGTCATCGGTGCAAACCTGGGTGTGAATTTAATCGAACCTTTGATGCGCGGCGGCACCGGCAGTCGCTCGGAATTTGAAGAGCAACCAGAGATGTTGCCGGACAAATTCGAAAGCGGCACGCCGAACGGGGTGGGCATTGCCGGGTTGGGCGCGGGTGCGCGATTCGTACTCGAACGTGGCGTGGCGGCGATTCGTCAGCGCGAAATCGAACTGACGCAAATGTTGATGAATGGTTTGCGCGGCATTCCAGGTGTGACGGTTCATGGCACGCACGACGCGCAAAAACAAACTGCCGTCGTTTCATTTTCTGCCGCACATCAA